>PBDC01000025.1 GCA_002717185.1 Rhodospirillaceae bacterium | reverse complement strand
ATCGGCCGGTTACCAGACCGACCGAAAACCGTCAAATGCGCAAACAACAAACCTTGAAAAAACAAGACCCGCCGCCCGCGCATCCCTTCCATTACATATTCACAATCTATTAGAACCGGTGCAAACGGCACCGTCGCCGCGAGGCGTACTCGCGTCGTGGAGCGCGCTTATACGCTTGCTTCCGGGGCCCTGTCAAACGCTTTATGAGAGGTAATTTAAGATATTTTTTCGACGCACTCATAATTTGTGCTAAATATATTTTCATAAGCATATCCCAACGGGAAATTCATTTCTATCCGTCTTGCCTTGCTACAAAAATGAAAAGAGAAAAAGAAGGAAAGAAACAATCAACGTATAGATTTTTAAGATTTTTAATAAAACTCACGCAGAAACGAAAAGTGGGCAAAAATAAACAATTCCTGCGGCGCAGCGTTATTGGTGCAGCAGTCATCGCCGGCCTGACGGCAGCGTTCTGGATCAGCGCCCCGTCGAGCCACAGTGAGCGGCCTCTTCTGGCAGCGTTACCGGAAACTAGCCCGCCGGCAACAGACACACCAGCAGTCAAGGCCATTATCGATTACGAGACGATCGCGCCATCAACCGGTACTGCTCCAACCACCGAAAACACCTTCAGGACTATTGAACTGACCGTATCGCGCGGAGATACCCTAATGAAGATGCTAACCGACGCCGGCATCTCGCGGGCCGAGGCGCATACCGCGATCACCGCCCTGGCGAAAGTCTTCAAACCGCGCGACCTGAAACCAGGTATCACGGTAACAGTGACACAGGAAAAGGCAACCGCAGCGCTGCAGCGCATCGATCTCGCCGCCGACCCGCGCCACGAAATCGCAGTGCGCCGGGACAAAACTGGTCGCCTTAAGGCTACGGCGATCAAAAAAGCGCTGACAACCCAAACAAGGCGTGCCAGCGGTGTCATCCGTTCAAGCCTATATCTTGCCGGCCAGCGAGCCGAACTACCGCCAAGCGTGCTGGCACGGCTGATCAGGATCTTCAGCTTCGATGTCGACTTCCAGCGTGATGTTCAGCCAGACGATTCTTTCGACCTGATGTTCGAACGACTGTACGACGAATCCAGCACCGCAGTCGCGGAGGGCAACATCCTGATCGCGGAAATGGTGCTCAGCAACAAACGGGTTCGGCTCTACCGCCATCGCTCCCATGATGGCAACGTCGACTATTACGACTCGAAAGGCCACAGCGTCCGCAAAGCGCTGATACTGACGCCGATCGATGGCGCCCGAATTTCTTCAGGCTTCGGCCGACGCCGACACCCGATCCTGGGCTACAACAAAATGCACCGCGGTGTCGATTTCGCCGCACCGCGCGGTACACCAATCTATGCGGCGGGAAATGGCACCGTAGAAGTTGCCGGCCGCAAGGGCGCTTACGGCAAATATATCCGCATCCGCCACAATGGTAGGTACAAGACTGCCTACGCCCATCTGCACGGCTACGCACGCGGCATCAGACGCGGCCGCCGGGTACGACAAGGCGAGGTGATCGGCTATGTAGGATCCACGGGACGGTCCACCGGTCCGCACTTGCACTACGAAATCCTGCGCAACGGGCACCAGATCAACCCGAAGAAGCTGAACCTGCCAAGCGGCCGCAAACTGGTAGGCGCAGAACTTAAACGATTTATGATAACCCGCGACGCTCTGGAGCAACGCCATATGGCATTGGCCTCCGTGGCTAAGGTCGCGGGCAGCTGTGGGATCTGCTGAAGGCCCGTTTTACTATCTCGCTTTTAGTCCTTTAGGTCACCGATAACAGCGTGCAGCGCATCGAGACACGCGCTACCGAGCCGCTGACACCGAGCAGCCGACCACCCGTAATGCGGATCGGGCGCGTTGGCATTGTCCTTGAACGGCATCTCCAGTGTCATTGCTAAGGCACCGAAATACTCCGCGACATGAGCAGTGCACATTGTGAGGTTGCCCCTGCCCGGCGGCGCCTTCGGGTACCCTTTCTCCGTCTGATAGTCTGGATTAGCGTGCAACAGCGCCTCATCGTAGGCGGCGCGCAAATTAGTCTGACGCTCGGTCAACGACGGAATACCGTCAGAACCGGCAATGAACACGTATGGCAACCCCTCGTCGCCATGCACGTCAAGGCAAAAGTCCACCCCCGTCTCCCGCATGCGCGCACGGGTCAGAAAGACCTCTGGGCTCTTCTCCATCGTCGGCTCCGCCCATTCCCGGTTCAAATTAGCGCCGGCCGCGTTGACGCGCAGATTACCACGCCGCGCACCGTCTGGGTTCATATGCGGCACGACATACAATACGGTCTTATCCAGCACCACGCGGGTCACCGGATCCGCAGGGTCGATCAGGCGCCCGAGGAAACCTTCCATCCACCAGGAAGCTTGGCTCTCTCCAGGATGCTGCCGCCCGATGGTCCAGCACACTCGTTTACCGTCGCCCGGTTCGCCGATTGTCAGCAGATCAAGATCGGCGCCGTCAACCGTCTGTCCCAACACCGAATGACGAACCCGAGGTGACGACAGGCAGCTCGCCAGGAAATTTCTCCCACGCTCATCCGAATAGGGTGCGAAATAGGCGTAGTAGACAGTATCTCGTTCCGGTTTGTGGCGTATCGTCAGGACCCCGTCCACATAGTCCGTCGGCACACGAAACCAGTCTTCCCTATCATAAGAGGCGACAGCGTGATAGTCCGCCCAGCCTTTCGTGTAACTCGCCTCACCGGCATTTTCGATCCGGAAGTTGCAATCGACCCCACAGACACTTGCGGCACGGAAATGGAACCACTGGAAGAAATCGGCGTTTGAATCTTTACGGATCGCCAGTCGGACCGCCGCCGGATTGCTCGCGTCGATTACGTTGATATTGCCAGAGTCGAAATAGGCGCTGATATGCATTGGGTATCCTGCTCAAAGAAATAAGGAGCCAGCATTCGATCCAGCCCCATAGAGTAAATCCTGTCTGACTGAATTTACGTCAACAACGCCAGCGAAGCGAAAATAAAACACCGCCAAAACCAAGACCAGTGATCAAAATCAACAGACCCGACCACGCCATCATTTTGTCGACGCCTTTCACCGCAACCTAGACAATGAATTCAAGGAGCCCCCATACGGACCCACAGATCAAGTCTGTTACTAAGCCGCCTCTGCTGAAACCACTTCACCATTAATGATCAGACCATCGCCCCCAACGCCTACTCTAACTGTATCACCGTCGGCAATGCTGCCTCTCAGAATTTGGCTAGCAATCGGGTTCTGCAGCAACCGTTGGATCGCGCGCTTCAGCGGCCGTGCCCCATAAACCGGATTGTAGCCCGCATCGCCGAGCCATTCTTTGGCTACACCGTCCACTTCAAGCACAATCTTGCGGTCGTCGAGCAAACCCTGCAGCCGTTGGAGTTGGATTTCAACGATCCTGGTCATGTGGCCGCGGCTCAAACGGTGGAATAGCAAGACTTCGTCAATCCGGTTGAGGAATTCGGGGCGGAAGGCGGCCTTGACCATCTCCATCACCGGCTCGCGTACGGCGTTAGAATCTTCGCCTTCCGGCTGGTTAGCCAAGATTTCGCCGCCCAGATTCGAGGTCATGACGATGACAACATTCGAAAAATCAACCGTTCGGCCTTGCCCATCAGTTAGCCGGCCGTCGTCGAGCAACTGCAGCAGCACGTTGAAAACGTCCGGATGGGCTTTCTCGATCTCGTCGAACAGGACGATTTGGTATGGGCGCCGCCGCACTGCCTCGGTCAAGGCACCACCTTCGTCGTAGCCGACATAACCCGGTGGCGCTCCTATCAGTCGCGAAACCGCATGCTTTTCCATGTATTCGGACATATCGATGCGGACCATCGCCTGGTCATCGTCGAACAGGAAGGAGGCCAAAGCGCGGGTCAGCTCTGTCTTGCCGACGCCGGTCGGGCCGAGAAACAGGAACGATCCAATCGGGCGGTTCGGATCCTGCAACCCGGCCCTTGCGCGGCGGACCGCGTTGGAAATCGCCTGAATTGCCTCTGCCTGGCCGATGACGCGTTTACCGAGTGTGTCCTCCATAGTTATCAGTTTTTCGCGCTCACCCTCCAGCATCTTGTCGACGGGTATGCCGGTCCAGCGCGACACTACGGCGGCAATATCGTTTTCGTGCACCTCTTCGTCCAGCATACGGCGTTCGGACGCAGTCTCGCTTTCAGCCAGAGAGCGTTCGAGATCGGGGATAACCCCGTAGGAAAGTTCACCGGCACGTTCCAAGTTGCCTTCACGTTGAACACGCACCAATTCACCACGCGCCTGATCGAGATGTTCCTTCATAACGTGCGCGTCCTGCAGCTGGTCCTTCTCCGCCTGCCAGGCACTGGTTAGTGTGAGCGAACGGGCCTCCAGTTTGTGCAATTCTTCTTTTAGCGCAGCAAGACGGGCCTTCGAACTGGAATCAGTTTCTTTCTTGAGCGCTTCCCGCTCGATCTTGAGCTGAATGATGCGCCGATCGAGCTCGTCAATTTCCTCCGGCTTAGAATCCACCTCCATTCGCATGCGACTTGCCGCCTCATCGACCAGATCGATTGCTTTGTCGGGCAAAAAACGGTCGGTGATGTAGCGGTTCGACAAAGTGCCTGCAGCGACAATCGCCAAATCCGTGATCCGCACGCCATGGTGCAACTCGTACTTCTCCTTCAGGCCACGCAAAATCGAGATCGTGTCATCTACCGTCGGTTCGGCAATAAAAACCGTCTGGAAACGCCGCGCCAGTGCCGCGTCCTTCTCTATATGCTTCCGGTACTCGTGCAGGGTCGTAGCGCCGACCGCGTGCAGATCGCCACGCGCCAGGGCGGGCTTCAACATATTGGACGCGTCCATAGCGCCCTCCGCCGCACCGGCGCCGATCAGGGTGTGCAATTCGTCGATGAAAAGCACGACGTCACCATCCGCGGAGGCAATTTCCTGCAAAAGCGCTTTCAGCCGCTCTTCGAATTCACCGCGAAATTTGGCACCGGCTACCAAAGCACCAAGGTCGAGCGAAAGCAGCCGCTTATCCTTGAGGCTCTCCGGCACGTCGCCATTGACGATGCGCTGGGCAAGACCCTCAGCGATCGCCGTCTTACCCACACCCGGCTCGCCAATCAGCACCGGATTATTCTTGGTGCGTCGGGACAGTACCTGGACGGTGCGGCGGATTTCTTCATCTCGGCCGATAACAGGGTCCAGCTTTCCTTCGTGGGCCGCTTCCGTCAGGTCCTGAGTGTATTTCTTCAAAGCGTCATAGCCATCTTCAGCTGACGCACTATCCGCCTTGCGGCCCTTCCGCATATCGTTAATAGCGGTATTCAGTTTCTGCGCAGTGACGCCGGCTTCAGCGAGAATTTTTGCTGTATCGGTGCCCTGGACAACAACTAACGCCAAAAAGAGCGTTTCAGCGGTGACAAAGGTATCCCCAGCTTTCTTGGCAACCTGTTCAGCTTGATCGAAGAGACGGGCCGTATCGGGTGCAAGATAGACCTGACCGGCGCCGGCCCCTTCAACCCGAGCCAGGTTGTTCAACGCGACTTCGGTGGCGATCAACGCACTCCCAGCATCGCCGCCAGTAGCGACGATCAGACCAGCAGCGAGACCCTCCTTATCGTCGAGTAAAACCTTCAAGATATGCAGCGGCGTCAGCTGCTGATGATTTGTACGCAAGGCAAGCGATTGCGCAGACTGGATAAATCCGCGGGCGCGCTCCGTGTAATTCTCCTGTATCATACTAACCTTATCCTTCCATTGACCCCCTCTTCGAGGCGGGCTTTCCAAGGATTTAAATTTGCGGGACCCTCATCAGACATCCCGCCTCCTTGCATATAGGATCGGCACATTACCCTGCCAAGACCGACCAAACGGACCGGATTCGAACGCATATAAACGTATCCGCCGGTCCCGTTCCGCTGCGGATCTCAACGCAAATTTTTCAAAGTTTAGGTAAACGAAATGTTCCAATCTGCCCACGCGTTCGTGAATAGTTGAACCCAAAAAATTCAGACGATATGGTTTAATATTTACTGCTCGAGCATCACCCCCGCGCTCCAATCCATCGGTCTACGAAAACGATGCGCGTGACAATTCCCGGCTTACCGGCCAAAGGCACCAGAAAACGGGTGTAATGGCGTGCAAGCCCTTCTATTACTTGATCAAATTCGTGGCAAACTGCGGATCTGGATGCCCTGCCGTCCCAACCTTTTTATTTTGCAGCAAGTTCTGACACTTGGGAACCTAGGGGTCTGCCTACCCATGGGGGTCATGCTGGGTGATCGCCGACCAACGTCACACGATGCATGCGCCGCCGTTCACCCGCATAATCGTTGATCGCAAAATGCTGGGTGCAGCGATTGTCCCAGAAAATCAGTGTCCCCGGTTCCCATCGCATTCTGCAGGTGAATTCGGGACGCACCGCATGGTCCGCCAGAAAGTCGATCAGCGGTTTGCTCTCCGCCGGGGTCATACCTCTGAAATTTTCCGTATGACCTCGGCTGGCGTATAGGCCCTTGCGTCCGGTTTCCGGATGCGTACGCACGACAGGGTGCTCCGCCACTGACACCTGCGAATTCTCGATGTATTTATCCTTCATGCCATCGAGTTCTTGCATCTTTTTGGCTCGACCCCCGCGATACCCTTGCGCGGAACTATTTACGCCAATCAGGCGATCAAGCATTCGCCTCATGCCTTTTGAAAGCGCTTCGTAGGCCAAGTACATGTTGGCGAACATGGTATCGCCACCAGCGGTGGGCGTTTCCAAAGCGTAGAGCATCGATCCTAGTGCCGGCTTTTCAAGGTAGCTGGTGTCGGAATGCCATCCACCGCCAAAATTCACGGTATCATTCTCGGTTTTTAAAATCTCGATGACCTCGGGCGTGTCTGGCAACCCTTTGATAAAAGGGTATATATCGGGTTCTCCGAAATTCTCGGCGAACGCGATCTGCTGTGTCGGCGTAAGGCTCTGATCGCGGATACAGATCACCTGATGCTCGAGGAAAGCACTGCTCAGTATATCAAGTTCATGGGTGCTCAACGGATTTGAAATGTCGACGCCAGATATCTCAGCGCCTAAAGCGCCGGACACCGGCTTCACTTCAATCGAATGGGTTGCCATAACTACTCAAGATCGTTTTTCTCACTAGGTTACAGGATAATGATTGGTGCAAGCCTCAATATCAACACTCCGGCAATGGTCGGTAGTAGAGCAACTGAGATAGGCCGTTTACTGCCAAGCCACTATGGCAAACAGATATTCAGAAATTCGGTTCACCATAAAATTTAACTCGGACCCGATACGGTCAGCAACGTGCATGCGCCAATGCAGGCAAGTCGCACCGGCTCTCAGCAAGGCAACGAACGCGGCGTAAGTTCCCTATTAGGAGGGCTGCCGCTGCCTTCTGTTGGAGACAATGTTTTTCATCCCCCAAAAACGTTGTACCAATGCCCTCTTCGAATTCCTTGATATGGCCGCTTGCAGCGGATGAGGTGCCACTAAGTTCTTGTGCTGCGCGTCTGGAATTCATGTGTCGTGGTGCATATGCCAACATACGAGGAAAATTAAATTTTAGGGTATTTGTTCGCAAAGACCGCCTTTTTCTATTTATTGTGAAATCAATTCATATTGAGTTGTATTTTGACACTTTGCCGCCCGAAGAATTTTAACGTAAGAGGCTAGAAAACAAAAAGGATATGGAGAGGCAAAGTTTTCTAACCAGTGCCCCAACCGCAGAATATGAATGAAATTATAAGCATAAAATATGACGTCGCAGCGGGCGTTAAGGAAGTATGATGGAAAGCTGGGGCTGGGTTTACTTGACGCTAATGGCATCAGCGGTGCAATCCGTTCGCACCGGCGGCCAAAAGTACCTTACGCAGCATATGAGTACGTTTGCGGTTTCGCTTGTTCGGTTTGTTTACGGGCTACCGTTCGTCGTCGCCTATTTTATTATTTTGCTGTACGCGTACGACCGCGAAGTCCCAGAATTAACTCTTTTCTTTCTAGGCTTTTGCCTACTTGGGGGTCTTGGGCAAATCTTGGCAACGGCCTTTCTGGTCTATCTTTTTTCGTTTCGAAATTTTGCTGTGGGAACCACATATGCACGCACGGAAGCTTTTTTGACAGCCGTCGCAGGTGCCTTCCTTTTCGGCGAAGCAATCAGCTTGCAAGGCTGGCTCGCGATTACGATCAGCGTCACCGGTGTTGTCATAATCACCATTGTCAAAACAACCATCGACAATGGCAATTGGATCATGCGCATCTGGAATAGATCGGCTGCGGTCGGACTTGCATCAGGTTTCTGTTTTGCGCTGGCATCCTTGTCGATCCGCGAAGCCGCCCTGTCTTTCGGAGAAGATGAGGTCCTTTTTCCGGCCGCTTTCACGCTGCTCACTACAATTTTGATGCAATCTGCAATTCTTGGCCTCTATATCATCGCCCGGGAACGTCAACAGATCGCAATCATGGCTCGCGAGTGGAAAGTGGGAACGTTCGTCGGAGTAACTAGCGCTGTGGGCTCGATCGGTTGGTTTACAGCCTTTACCTTACAAAAAGCCTCTTTTGTCAAAGCATTGGGTCAAATCGAATTCCTCTTCACACTGGCGATATCGGTGCTATTTTTCCGGGAACGGACATCACCGGGCGAGCTATTCGGTATGATGCTCGTCGTCGCCGGCATCGTCTATTTACTTGCGGTCGCGTAGATAATTATGAAAAGCGCGGTTGAAAATTCGCGCTATACTCCAAGACCTTAATGTCCGTGAGCACCTTTAGGTTTTCCGCAACCAAATGATCATGTTCAAATAGTTTACTAGGAAGGGCATCACGCGACGATAATGGGCTGACCCTCAAGAGCTACCCTCTTCGCTACAATCCTACCTGACCATATATAGGACTAGGGCCGGCCCGCACCTGCGCCACGAGGCAGAGCGAGGCCGGCACTGGCCTTGATCTTTATTATTGGGAAATCATGTCCAGGATAGAATCCAACGCATCGTCCGCGATGGCCTGAATTTCCTTGTCCGTCCGATCCTGAATTGGATGCGGAACATACACGATTGCAGGGTCAAACCCGAGGGCGCGACCCTGAGAGACCGCCGCCTCCTCAAACGCAGTCGTGGCAATCATGCCACCCGGAATGCCACGGCTATCCAAATCCGCAATGTCATGCAAACTGCACGACGTGCACGAGCCTCAATCAGAGAGCGCTTCAACGACAACGTCACATTCCGTCGCGATCGCCTGGGCAACAGCGACCGGCGCGACCTTGGTATTGGTCGGCTTTGCATAACGCTTCACCTTCAAACCGCGGGAGACCATGCCCACTTCCAGCTGATCTAAAAATACGTCGCCGCGCGCCTTGCCTATATCCAGCAGCGCGATGGTCTTGCCGTTAAGCGACGCGAGCGGCGCTATACGCGCACGTTGCGTCGGTGCCGTTTCGGCGGTTGGATCGAGTAGCACCATCGAATCCTTCATGTTCCGATCTCCTTTGTTACCATTTCACTGCCACGTTCGCCGGTCGCCGCCCATCCGCCAACCACCGCGGACATCATGCCGGCAATCCCGCCAGCTCTCACGATGTTCAAACCGCCGGGCCTAAATTTGGATATGGTCTCGTCGGCGAGATGTTCCGGCATCCCCTCCGCGACCCCGCCAGCGCCTCTGACAAGTTCACGCCCGGGAAGCAATAAAGCCTCTTCGAACGCTTCCAGGGTCTGCGACTTTGTCCAGCCCGCTTGCCGATAGGTTCGGAAATGTTCCGGCGACAGAATGATTAGCGCATCGTGTGAACCGGCCTTTTTTGGGTGTCCGATCGCCCGAAGCGACAGGGCGAGCGAACGGGTCAAGGAGTCGGGCGTCCGCGACAGTTGATCGAAATTGCCCAGCAATCCTTCGCCACCGTAAAGCGTGACGGCGGAAGTTCCAGCGGCGGCGCCCCTTTGCACAGACAGAGGTTCCCAATGTGGATCGGACTCGTCCTCGGCAAAACAGTAGGTAAATTTTCCCGGATTACCGAGGGTCGCGCGGTCGATCCCACCAGGCACGCCACCACCAACATTCCGTATGACTAGCTGCAGTGCGCGGCCGATCGTAGCATTTGCCCTATTACCCTGTCCCAGCGCATTCCCGCCGGAATTCATACCGACCGCCCGGGTAATAGGACCGTTGACGATAACCATAGGGCCAACAAAGTGTGTCGTACACAACATGCCATGCATACAAAAAGCTGGGATTAGGGCAGCTTCTACGGCCGCCAGGACCACGGGCAGATATTCCGGTTTGCAGCCAGCCATGACCGCATTGAGTGCCACCTTTTCAACAGTACAAGGCACCAGGTTCGGCGGTATCTCGCCAATGACTTCGTCGGGATCGCGCGTAGTGCCTTCCAGCATACGCACAAGCCGAATTTCGGTTGGAGGTACCACCGGCAAACCATCGCTCCACCCCCGCTCGAAACAGGCCTCCATTTCATCTTCAAGGCCCCCAATCTCGATACGCCTGGCAGCAATTTCTAAATCGCCAAACCGAACCGCCAGCCGTTCGGCCATGCCTGGTTCCACGCTCATCGATCCGCACCCGGGCCGGAAATCAGGCAAACCCGCCCCCAACGAACGGATCTCGGTCAAGTCGCGCCATTCGCCCTGATGCCAGCCGACAGTCCGGGCTACCTCTCGACCGCCTTGCATACGTATGAGGGTCGGCACCGTCTCTATATTAAGGCGATAGGATTGTTCCAGTTCGCGGTCATCGAAGACATCACTCACGCTTTCGGGAAAGGTAGGGTCATCCTGGCTATAGACCGCGATTTCAGCCGCGCTGTCCATGAGCTCACGGTAAACTGGCTCGAGAAGCGTGCAGGTCGGGCAGTCGCGTTTCGCGACGACGATTAATCCATCGGAAATCATGTGCTTCAGCGCATCCGATCCAATTTAGGTTCGCTCTAAGCGTAACGGATCGAACACTATTGGTCGAGATAGACTAGTACGAAAACGACCCGCAGCTGTCCATCTGGCCTTAGTAACTCAGGGATGGCATATCAGGTCGTTGAACCCGCCCACAATGGGTGACAATTTCCCAGCACTGCTCACCCCTAGACAAAACAAAGCGACGTCGGCGTGTGCCCGACGCGTTGTGTGAATTACCAGTCGATGGTGTGCAAATTCTCCCCTGCAATTGAGAATACCCGCCGCTCGCCCTCATTGGATCGCTACAAAACACGCCATAAAAATCTTTCAGTACTGCGGCAGTAACTTCCGCCAGGCAACGAGCCTGCTAGCTATCAGCAACTCAACGGTCTATCGTAAACAAGGGGACTGAGCGAAAAGAGAGCAGGGTTTTTGGATGCTGGTCTCAAAATCGCTCGACAGCGGTTAGAACCAAACCGAATTAAGGTCGTTGCCAATTATGAATTCCATTCAACCGAAAATCGAAGGGGCATGCGACTGGACGGGGTCTGACATCGAAATCAATCCGCGCTGGAGGTTTAGCCTGTCCGATCGTGATATCGATGAAATTGAGCGGGCCGACACAACGCTAAAAGCACGCGGGCTCAATTGGCACCAATTGACACAGGACGACTTTCCGCTCGACGGCCTGGCCGAAAAATTAACGCATGTCCAAGCCGAACTGGAAGATGGCTGCGGCATGGCTCGGCTATCAAACCTGCCTATCGAAAGGTTTGCGGGGCGGCTACGGCACATTTGGTACGGTATCGGCCTTCATCTCGGGACACCAGTGACCCAAGACTATCGCGGAATGATGATGCGGGATATCGAGGACAAAAAAGAGGACACCGACGGGCTATTCGGTCATCGACTAACCACGCGGGATGGCAAGTCTTTCAAATCGTCCAAGGCCCGTACGCTATCCAGCGGCCCCCTTCGGTTTCACACCGACCGATGCGACGTTGTCGGACTGCTCTGCGTGCGCCCAGCGAAATCGGGTGGGATCAGCCGAATTGCCAGCTCGGTGCACATACACAACGTAATGTTGGAACGTCGGCCAGACCTTGCCGCGTTGCTCTACATGCCTTTTCACCGGTCACGGCAAGGCGAAGAATTCGGCGGGGAGAAAATGACTTACCCACTACCCGTCTTTGGACAGCGAGACGGGAGTTTCACAAGCCATTATTCGCGCACTTATGTGGAAGCCGCTGAAGAGATCAACCCGCAAACCAAAATGAGTGCCCTGCAGGTCGAAGCGCTGGATGTCCTCGCCGAACTAGCGGCCGAACATTGCATGTCGTTCCATTTCGAACCAGGCGACATGCAATTTCTAAACAATCACGTTATCTATCACGCGCGGACCGCCTATCAGGACGGAGCTAAATTGCAGGGTCGGCTATTACACCGCTTGTGGCTCTCCATGCCGAACAGCCGCGCGCTGCCGGAAGAACACGCCGTGCTCTGGCGAGACGTTAGAGCGGGTGCCCTTAGAGGTGGTATCGCAACCAGATCAACAACAATTTGACACTTTTGACGATAAGGAAAACCCAATATGCACTGGACCGAACGGCGCGAACGGTTTCGCGCGCTCCTTGATGGCGACGAATGCATCCACCCAGGCTCAGTATACGACGCCATTTCTGCCCGCATCGCAGAGGACCTCGGCTTTGAAGTAGGTATGTTCGCCGGATCCGTGGGCTCGCTCTCTGTCCTCGGCGCGCCCGATCTCATCGTTCTCACCCTGACGGAGTTTGCTCAGCAAGCCTACCGCATATGTCGTGCCGGAAACCTCGCATTGCTGGTCGATGCCGACCATGGCTACGGCAACGCGCTGAATGTCAGACGCACTGTCGAGGAACTAGAGTCTGCCGGCGTCGCCGCACTGACGATCGAGGATACCATATTACCAACCCCTTACGGGCAGACCGGCGGTCCGGAATTGATCTCCATGGAAGAGGGCGTGGGGAAAATGCGCGCGGCATTAGAAGGCCGTCAGGACCCCAGCCTCGTAGTCGCTGGCCGGACCAGTGCCGCCGCCATTAATGGACTGGACGACGCCATCAAACGCGCCAAGGCCTATCAGGATGTCGGAGTAGATGCGATGTTCTTCGTTGGGATTAATACCCCAGCTGAGCTGGAAGAGATCGGCAATTCCATAGATATCCCAATCTTCCTTGGTAGCCTGGGGCCGGAACTGCAGGATAAGGCTAAACTTGGCCAGCTCGGTGTGCGCATCGGTCTGCAGGGCCACATGCCTATCATGGCCGGCATCCAAGCCGTCCATAACACGCTGAAGGCGCTGCGCGAGGGCGTAGCACCGAAAGACTTGGAAGGAGTTGCTTCTACTGAATTGATAAAGCAACTGACCCGCGACAAAGACTACGCGCGCATGACTAAGGATCATCTGGCGAGCAAGTGATAAAAGGCCCTGGCTACGCACTGTAGTTTGGCCCAAGGTCAAATACAGGCTAAGGTTTTCACTACCGTAACTATTTGCGCAGTCATTTTGCGAAAGGCGGTCTCCCGTAATAGAAATCACTAGGAGGCTAAAATCGCGGACAACGAAGCATCCAGCCCAAACGCCTGACGAGGTACGCAATATGACCTATCAACACATCACGGTGAAACCATTGGCCGGCGCGATCGGCGCGGAAATTTTCGGCCCCGACCTGTCACAGCCATTGATGCCGAAAGTCCTAGACGAGATCCACCGTGCCCATCTCGACCATTTGGTCATCGTCTTCCGCAATCAGGATTTGACACCGGACAACCACAAGGCGTTCGCTCGTAACTTCGGGTCGGCACATATCAACGACTTTTTCCCGACCATCGAAGGCCACCCCGACATTCAGCTGGTCGCTAAAAACCCCGAGGACACGCGAAATGTCGGCAGTGTATGGCATACAGATGTATCGTACGCCGCCAAACCGCCGCTAGGTTCCATGCTCTACGCACTGGAGGTGCCGAAGCACGGCGGCGACACCATGTTCGCCAGCATGTACGCATCCTACGACGCCCTATCGGACGGCATGAAGGAATTGCTCGAAAACCTCAATGCCGTGCACAGCGCGACTACGAGTTTTGGCACTAACGCCACGGGGCCGGAGATGCGGGCCAAAAACAAATCGATGAAGTTCAAATATTCAGCAGACGCGGAACAATTAGCAACGCACCCGGTTATCCGAACTCATCGCGAAACCGGTCGCAGAGGCCTCTACGTGAACCGGTCTTTCACCAAACACTTCGAGGGCATGACGCCTGAGGAAAGTGCACCGCTATTGCAATATTTGTATGACCATATGGCGCGACCGGAATTCACCTGCCGGGTCCGCTGGGGCAAAGGCACGCTCACCTTCTGGGACAATCGCTGCGTGCATCACAGTGCGCTGAATGATTATCAGGGCCAACGTCGCATCATGCACCGGGTTACCGTGCTCGACGACAAAGAAGCATGGCCGGCTTTGACGGAAAGCGCTGCTTAGTACACTCTTCGATTTGTTTCGGGAGAAGCGCGGTTTGCCGCGCTTTTTCTAATCCACAGACTTGAACTAAATCACGGAGCACGGCCATGAAACTCGGACTTGCAATCGGCTACTCCGGCGCCACTATGGATCTGCCGGTCAAACGCGTGCAGTTGGCGGAGCGTCTGGGATACGATTCAGTCTGGACGGCTGAAGCTTACGGCTCGGATGCTGTGACGCCGCTTGCCTATCTGGGTGCTGTCACGGAAAGGATCAAGCTTGGCACCGGCATCATGCAGGTCTCGGCACGGACGCCTGCGAATGCCGCCATGTGCGCTGGCACAATTGACGCGATGACCGGCGGGGGCCGTTTCCTTGCGGGGCTGGGCGTGTCCGGCCCACAAATCGTCGAGGGCTGGTATGGCGAGCCCTGGGGCCGTCCCTATTACTGGTTAAAGGATTATGTAGAGATTATGCGTAAGGTCTTCCGCCGCGAAGGCCCCGTAAGCCATGATGGCAAGCAGCTGCAGCTACCTTATACAGGCGAAGGCACGCTGGGCGTCGGCAAGCCGCTGACCTCGATCCTGCACATGAACCCAGATATCCCAATCTATATCGGCTCTGGCAACGAGGCGACAGTCCGATTGACCGCCGAAGTCGCGGATGGATGGCTACCGCTCGGCTTTGCGCCTGGAACGTTTCACGAATACCAAGGCTGGTTAGAAGAGGGGTTCGCCCGCGCTGGTAATGGCAAGGGGTTCCACAATTTTGAGATACAGGCCTCTGTACATGTGGAAATCGACGAAGACGTCGCCGCCGCGCTCAACCGACTGAAGCCGCGCGAGGCGCTGTATATCGGCGGAATGGGCCATAAGAACAAGAACTTTCACAAGGACATGATGATCCGACGTGGTTACGCCGACGCGGCCGACCGGATCCAAGAATTATTCCTGGCAGGCCGAAAAAAGGAAGCCGCTGATGCGGTGCCAGACGAATGGGTCGACTCGAAATCCTTGGTCGGGCCACCGGCCCGGATCCAGGAACGTTACAAGGTCTGGGACGACTGCGAAGCAACCAGCGTGACCGTACGGACCCAGCAGGACGAAGCTGTTATCCTTATGGCCGAGGCCGCGCGTTTGAACCCCGCCTAGATCTAGTCAAGGTTTAGTGGAACCGTTACCAGTTTCACGGACCTTATGTATCCGCTTCATCGATAACAATTAACCTATGCGGCGGCCACATCGCCAAAAAGCAGCGATCGCAACGCCGCAGGGTCTCCGATAGCCGCAGCCAGCGTGTCGATTGACTGATCGACGGCATCGACAAACCGTTCCGCACCGCCGAACCGTCCCAACGTTTCTGGAGGTATAAACTTGAACAGTAGAGCGGAGGTTCCTGGCGGTAGCCCGGCAAGATGGACAGACAGGATGCCGTGATCCCGCGCCATCGCCATGGCGAGCCCAGCGGTTGCCTCGATCGGCATAGCCGGACGTTCCACGATGCCCGCCCGCTCCATCGCCATCTCCAGAATATCCTCGCCTTTCAGCTGCGCCGTCACCGGCGTTTCCAACACACGGTTACCAAAGCGAGATTTCATCACCTCAGTAATCTCTTGTGTGCTAGTGACCAGGTCGCGGACCCGCTGCGGGTCGTACTGCGCCAGCGAATGCACGACGGCGGGATACAGCATCGGCCGAGCTTCAACCCCGAGTTCAAAGGCGGTTGCCTGGATATCCGCCACCAAACGTGCGTCGCCAGCGAGCAGACCGAGCCGCGGCCCAATCGTTCCGTATTTATCGAGGCCGGTCGACGCGATGTCGACATCGAACTCCAAAGATTTCGGCTGATCGAATATCGCAGGGCCAACCCGTGCACCGCCGGCATCATCAACGAGAATTTTTGCACCCGCCGCGCGCGCAAGAGCAATAACCTTCTCGATATCACGCTGGGGCATAATCTCGTAGCTAACAGCCAAGCGCGTCAAAGCTACCACAGAAACCGTCTCCCCCGCGGCACGCGCGGCATCAAGCGCCTCGCTGAAAGCGGTCACCCCGACCGTATCAACGAATTTCGCCCCTGCCCGTTTCACGGCCCGAATGACACAAGGGTGGCTGTAGGTGGGTGAGACACCGATTACTGTATCGCCGGGCGCCACCATGACGAGCGTGGCCGTAAGGATCGCCGCTGTCTGCCGGTTAAACATCATCATTTCATGACGTTCAGCATCAGCGCCCATATGCTCCAACCCGAGACTGCGAAGCCGGTCGTTGAGCAAGGCTGGTGCCAACTCATCGTCGAGTGGCGTCGTCTCGTTTGCCGGCATCTCAAAGCGCCGTTCCAGTCCACTGAAATTGAAAACTTCTCCGGCCGACCCTTCGCCGATGCGCTTCCGGATCATCGACCAGGCGTGACCCAGTTTGCGAAGATCGTCAGCCGTACCGCCGATAAAGTCGCCGCGCGCATAAGGCACTCCCGCAGCGAAAGGATTCCCGAACCGGTCATGTTGCACATCACTCATAACACCTCCACTACCCAAAAGGCTGTCGAGCTTTTAGTTAAGCGCGAATGGGATCGAAGACAAAGTCATTAATGAAACATAGAAAAACCGATCCAGGTTACCGCTATCGATCTGAGACTTCAGCTTGTCCCGGTCTTCTGAAAGGATACAGTCAATCGAGCTTTTCCTTTCAGCGCGCAAGGCAGATTGGAACAACGAACGAACCGGCTTTTGCGATCTATGTTAGCTTCTTGCGCAAACCTAAGTATCGATCCTGGTTCAAACCACGGTTTGCCTGCCTGGCATTGGGTCACGGAGCCAGCGCTGTCGACATGTATTGTTCCAACTCACATGACCCGAATTCATTTACACCTTCGGGTATAGGTGCAAAAGCAACCAAATTTTGACAAGGCTAAACTGTTACAAAGCGACGATGTCGCAGCAGCATGGTTGCGCACGTAGTGCGTTTAAACACCCGCCTTCAAAAGGCAAGCCTAAATTCGACCCCAGGTCATAAGGGTAAAATCGCGGGTTGTGTCTGGTCACAGCACGGCCTCTGCTATGGCCTGCATCGATGCGCGTGTGGGGCGACGAACGACCATCGTATCAATTTGGCCTTTGGCGGCGGCCTCTTTCCACACAACGGCCCGCTCGATGATCCTGTCCTTCGGGCCAACCAGAGCAACAGCGTCGACAAGTTCGTTTGGTACTGCCGCTTCTGCCTCTGCCCGACGCCCGGCCAAGAAATGATCTTGGATTTCGACTGCAGCTGCCTCGAAACCTAGCTTCTTGGCGTAGTCGTTATAATAGTTCTTATCGCGTGCACCCATGCCGCCAATATAGAGTGCCATCTCCCGTTTGACTGGCGCGCGACACGCCTCGATATCGTCTCCAACCTCAACAGCGACGAAAGGTGACACCTTATAGTCTGCGAGGGTCTTGCCGTTGCCGGCCTTGGCGAAACCTTCCTGAAGTGGTGCGCCAATTATCTCGAACTGGCTAGGGTCCATATAGATAGGGAACCCGCCATCTGCCAGCTCACCGCTCACCCGAAGCCCAGCCGGCGTAATCGCTGCTGTGTAAATTTGCATGGACGGATCACCATGCATGATACTTTTCAGCGCTTTACCAAGACCCGTCGACCCGTCACCGTTGAAAGGAATCTGATAGTGTCGCCCCTTGTGCGTAAGCGGTGCTTCACGCGCAAGGATGTTGCGAATGATCTCGATATATTCTCGCGTACGTGCGATCGGGCGGCCGAAAACCTGGCCGTGCCACCCTTCAATAACCTGTGGGCCAGATGGCCCTATCCCAAGAATGAAGCGGCCGCCGGAAAGATCGTTCAGGGTCATGGCAGTCATCGCCGCCATAGATGGAGTGCGGGCCGCCATCTGGATGATGGCCGTACCGACCTTTAGTTTGGTCGTGTTCGCCAAGATCCAAGTCGCCGGTGTGATCGCGTCATTGCCCCAAGCCTCCGACGTCCAGGCGGAATCGAAACCGAGGCTTTCCGCCTCGCGGACCAATTCCATGTTGATGTCGTAGCGACCGCTGAATTTGCCAGGAAGCAAGCCGAGTTTCATGAGCGCGTTCTCCAATTTAAAAGTTTGTACGGCAAATTAGCGTCTTCGCTCACAAGGCGAAATATGTCCTACACCATGAGTTGTCATCCCCGGCAACGCCAAGCCTATTCAGAAGGCCGGAAGTTCCCGCAATGGGGTCAATAAGTGTGCGCCTACCGCTGCTGATGGGTTTCCCAAGGGTTTCAGAGTAACCGTCTTCGATGAGGCTAGGCTCAGGCCTTACCTGCTTGTGTTTCGCCAACAAATCCACGAACTCGTGATGAAGCTGACGACTGATTCGATAATCAGGGCATCCACATCTAGTAAAATCAATTAGAGGCGTGAACCCAAAAAAACGGGCCGCAGCACCAATGCTACGGCCCAATAACTAATAGGTTTTGCTGCCAGTTAATGGACGTCAGCCCAAACCCGTTTCTTAACAGCAATTAGGATACCGGTGAGCACGATCAAGAAGATCAAAACCTTGATGCCCATTTTCTTGCGCTCTTCCATGTTTGGTTCAGACGCCCAAGCGAGGAAGGTGACAATATCCTCCGCCTGCTGCTCAATTGTAGCCTTCGTGCCATCCTCATATTCTATGCCATCTTCGCTCAGCGGCGCCGCCATGGCGATCTGCTGGCCGGGGAAGCTTTTGTTATAATTCATCCCTTCCATCAAAGCCGTGCCGGCAGGTGCGTCAGCGTAGCCGGTAAGCAAGGCATAAACGTAGTTCGGCCCGCCGACCCGTGCTTCCACCATGAGCGACAAGTCGGGCGGCAAGGCGCCGTTGTTGCCCGCGCGTGCTGCGTTATCGTTAGGAAATGGCTTGACGAAACGATCCCGCGGCAATGCTGGGCGGGTATACATCTCACCTTCGTCATTCGGCCCGTCCTGAACCTCGTATTCCGCCGCAAACGCTTTGACCTGTGCCTCGGTGTAGCCGAGATCGGTGAGGTTGCGGAAATAAATCAGGTTCAGGCTGTGGCAGCCGGAGCAATTCTCCTTGTAAATCTGCAATCCACGCTGCATCGAGACCCGATCATATGTTCCGAAAATCCCTTGGAACGACCAATCTCGTTTCGGAATTTCGACACCGCCAGCTGCCAAGGCCGAGCCGGTAATAGCCATCAAGGCGGCGGCCGCTGCGCTTATCATCGCTTTCCGCATTACGACTTCTCCATCTTAGCACCTGTGGCCCCGGCGGGAGCGCCGCCTCCGCCACCTGTCACCGGTTCAGCGATACTTGCCGGCAGTGGCAACGGCGTTTCGATCTTGCCCAAAACCGGCATCACGACCAGAAAATGGATGAAGTAATAGAAGGTCCCGATCTGCCCGATGATCAGGGCTGCTCCTTCAGCCGGCTGCGATCCAACCCAACCTAGGGCTATGCAATCGATGAAGAAAATCCAGAAAATGTACTTGTAAATCGGTCGGTACTTGGCGCTCCGCACCCGTGCCGTATCCAGCCAGGGCAGGATGAACAGGATTAGGATCGATCCAAACATCAGCAAAACGCCCATCAGCTTGGCCGGAATGAACAGTACGTCAAAAGTGATCGACCGCAAGATTGCGTAGAATGGCAGGAAGTACCATTCCGGAACGATATGGGCCGGTGTCACCAACGCATTCGCTTCGATGTAGTTGTCCGGCTCACCGAAGAAGTTCGGCGCGAAGAACACGAAGAAAGCGAAGAAAATCAGGAAGAAGCCCATCCCAACCGAGTCCTTGGCGGTGAAGTAGGGATGAAACGGCACGGAATCCTGTGGCCCCTTCATCTCAATGCCGTCAGGGTTGTTCGACTTCGTGACGTGCAGCGCAACCACGTGAGCACCGACCACTCCGAACAGGACAAACGGCAGCAGATAGTGCAGCGAGAAGAAACGGTTCAGCGTCGCATTGTCGACGGCAAACCCACCCCAAAGCAGCGTCACAATCCAGTCGCCGACGAGTGGAATGGCTGAGAACAGGTTGGTGATGACCGTCGCACCCCAGTAGCTCATCTGACCCCAGGGCAGAACATAGCCCATGAAGGCCGTCGCCATCATCAGTAGCAGGATGACCACGCCCAGCATCCAAAGCAATTCGCGTGGCGCCTTGTAGGAGCCGTAATACAGACCGCGGAACATATGAATGTAGACGACAATAAAGAACATCGACCCACCGTTCATATGTATATAACGGATCAGCCAGCCGTAATTAACGTCCCGCATAATCCGTTCGACGCTATCGAACGCATGGTCGACATGCGGCGTATACTGCATCGCAAGCATGATGCCGGTGACCACCATGACTACAAGAACGATCGACGCCAGAGCGCCGAAGTTCCAGAAGTAGTTTAGGTTCCTCGGCATCGGGAACTGGTTATACTCATGGTCCATATAGGTGAAGACCGGAAGGCGCTCATCGACCCACCGGACCACCGGATTCTTCCACTGCGGCGCAGTACTCATCGACGCCCCCTACCCAATCAGAATTGTTTTGTCATCGACGAATTTGTACGGCGGCACCGGCAAATTCGTCGGTGCCGGGCCTTTACGGATCCGGCCCGAAGTGTCGTAGTGTGATCCGTGGCATGGGCAAAACCAACCGCCAAACTCACCTTTTGGATCGGTGCCCTTCTGACCAAGCGGAATGCATCCCAGATGGGTGCACAAACCGACCATCACCAGCCAGGTGTCGTTCTGAACGCGATCACCATCTTTTTGAGGGTCGCGCAAATCTTCTGTATCACCCTTCTTGGCGTCCACAACCTCGTCTGCGGTCCTGCGACGAATGAAAACAGGCTTGCCCTGCCAAACAATCGTGATCGATTGGCCTTCAGCAATCGGATCGAGATTTACTTCGACAGTCGAAAGAGCCAGAACTTCCGCCGAGGGGTTCATGGAATCAATTAGAGGCCAGGCGAAACTTGCCGCGCCCACCACACCCATACCGCCGGCAGCGAGTGCAAGGAAATCACGTCGCCCGGCGCCTTCGTCACCCGTGTCGGGCGACGTCGCAGTATCTGCCATTATGTAACCCCCCCAGTCGCGCAGTTCCTCGACTGAACGAGGCCCCTGCCGCATCATATCTCAGCCGACTCTTAACGCAAAAACCTTACGAAACGGTTGACCCGTCCCGCTAGCCCATTCGACGCGACAATTCGTCGCGAAAATGCCCAGGGTTTCCGCGGTTGAAGCGGATGCGGAAGCGTGACCAGTCGGCTCGCTACCGTATAATGCGATTCGGACGGCTTGCAAAGTCGGGAACGCAAAATAGAGGAAAATTTACGGGCGATTCATGCGCTTAGCACTCTATCAACCCGATATTCCTCAAAATACCGGCGCGATTTTGCGGCTTGGCGCCGCAACATGCGTTCCCATTGAGATTATCGAGCCCTGTGGCTTCGTGTGGTCTGAGCCTCGCCTTCGGCGCGCAGGCATGGACTATATGGAGCTCGCGTCTGTCACGAGACATTTGTCCTGGACCAGCTTCCGCGAAAGCCGGCCGGAGAGGCTGGTATTGCTAACGACCCAAGCCACCGTGCCATTTGACGATTTTGCTTTCAACGCTGACGATATCCTCTTGCTCGGACAGGAAAGCGCGGGGGTACCGCACCATATTCACCAGAATTCAGGTGCACGCATCGTCATTCCCATGGCGCCGACGGCCCGCTCCTTGAATGTCGCACTAGCGGCAGCGATGGTCCTGGGCGAAGCGCTAAGGCAGACTGGCGGGTTCCCAGTTCTAAAGACAAAAAGTGATCAGTGATGGAAATTGAAACTAAAAAACGTGACGCGGAGGATTGGTTCCGGAAATTGCGGGACCAAATTTGTGCCGAATTCGAAATGATCGAGGATGCCGCTCATGGCGAGGCTCCTGCGGGCCGGTTTGAACGAAAACAGTGGCAGCGCCCAACGGATGACGGCAGCAACGGCGGCGGCGGCGAAATTTCGGCGATGCGCGGCCGCGTGTTCGAAAAGGTTGGCGTCAATATTTCCACCGTTTCCGGCATCTTCTCCGAACAGTTCCGCAAGGAAATCAAAGGCGCGGCAAGTGATGGGAGGTTCTGGGCCTCAGGCATCTCACTAGTAGCCCATATGTGTTCACCACGTGTCCCGGCAGTGCACATGAACACACGTATGATCGTGACCTCTAAACATTGGTTCGGCGGCGGCGCCGACCTGACGCCAATGAAGCCTGTCCAGGAAGACACTGACGCCTTCCACGCCGGCATGCGCGGCGCATGCGACCGAGCCGACGAGAGCTACTATCCGAAATACAAAAAATGGTGCGACGAATATTTTTATCTCAAACACCGCGACGAACCGCGCGGCATCGGCGGCATCTTCTTCGACGATCTTGACAGCGGCGATTGGGAGGCGGACTTCACCTTCCTCCGCGATGTCGGCACGTCCTTCTTGGACACCTACGCCGCCATAGTAAGGCACCGCATGGACGAAAACTGGACACCGGAAGAGCGGGAACATCAACTGGTAAGGCGCGGCCGCTATGTTGAGTTCAACCTGCTCTGGGACCGCGGGACCCGCTTCGGCATGATGACCGGCGGCAACCCAGAAGCTATTCTGATGTCGCTCCCGCCGGAGGTTCGGTGGCCATAGGCTCGCGAACAATCAAATGATTTTGTGAACCCGCTTCATCATGACCATCAGCGATGGCCGCACCTACGGCATGGAACTCGTCTTCTCGCGTATTCAGGACGGCAGGCCAATCCTCACCACCTTCGACAAAACAGCCAAACTACGTTTAAAACCAGGCACGCTAGTCCAAACGGCCACAACAGGAGTATGTCGTTTGCGCCGGACGTAAAATCGGGCGACTTCTGATTAAAAAATCTTGATTGACACGCGGAGCATACGCGAACGGCGTAATGTTCAGCTTTTCCGATATTTCGTGTTATATTTGTAATTAACAAAATCGAAATACGTTAAAATTGCCGGATCCGAAAGGTAATGGCTATGGCGGATATCGAAAGCGTCAAGTCACAGCTAATAGAAAGACTCAACTTTTTGAGTAAGAAGGTCGACGAGATAGAAGGCGACCTTCGCGAACCTGCGAACCCAGATTTTGCGGATCGAGCGACCGAATCCGAAGCGGACGAAGTCCTTGAGGGGCTCGAAAGCTCCGCCCTTCTGGAAATTTCCCAGATCAATGCGGCTTTGAACCGCATCGAAGAAGGCACCTACGGCGAATGTGCAACCTGTGGCGATCCGGTCGGCGAAAAGAGATTGGAAGCCATCCCACATGCTGCACAATGCATTCTCTGCGCATCGAAAACAGCGTAAGATCCCATCGCCTTAGAAATTATTAGGGGCGGCGCCCGAACTGGGGCGCTGCAATGCGATGGCTCTTGAAATCAAGCGTGTCGGAAGTTTTCACCTTCCTGGCCGTGAAGCGATGGTAAGCGGAATTCCCACGTTTGATGATGTCCTAACACCAGGCGGCCCCGTTCGCACTATTGACCAGAACGGCGCATACGAAGTCGAGCAAATGTATGTCCAATTCGTAAAGCTCGACGCACCGCGGGCACGTTACCCGCTGCTATTGTGGCATGGCGGCGGCATGACCGGCGTTACCTGGGAGGACACGCCTGACGGCCGTCCCGGATGGCAGATGGCATTTCTGGAATTCGGGCACGATGTCTATGTATCCGATGCCGTGGAACGCGGCCGGGCCTCTTTTTCACCCCTGACGGGTATCTATGGCGGGGATCCGTTCGTCCGCACAAAGCAGGAATGCTGGGAGGGGTTTCGTGTTGGCCCGGTTGGTTCCTGGCACGCCGAAG
The DNA here is from genome assembly GCA_002717185.1 of Rhodospirillaceae bacterium. The sequence continues at coordinate 27,786 of PBDC01000025.1, read as the reverse complement.
AAGCCGAGCGTAGCACCTATGATGGGCAGCGGTTTCCCGTCGACGCGTTCGACAGTTTCGTGCGCCAGACGGTGCCGCGCTGGACCGTCAACGACGTAGCCACACAAACCGCCTACGACCAATTGGTACAACGGGTCGGCCCCGCCGTGTTGATGTCGCACAGCCAATCCGGCAACTTCGGCTTTACTGCAGCGCTTCATGCACCTGACAAGGTGAGCGCGGTTATAGGTATCGAACCGTCGGGCACACCCCTACCCGATGTGGTCGACGTGTCCAAGGTTCGCGACATCCCGCATCTGGTAGTCTGGGGTGACTTTATTGAAGAGGGAACACGCTGGCCGGACTACCAAAATCGGATCAAGACCTATCGCGATGCGTTGCAGGCAGCGGGGGGCAGCCTGGATATCATCGACCTTCCGGCGCTGGGCATCCGCGGTAATTCCCACTTCCCCATGATGGACGACAATTCGGACACAGTCGCGGCTCTTGTCCAGGAATGGATCGAGTCGAAAGGGCTAATGCGATGAATGCTGCTGAATATATCAACCCCCGTACCGGCGCCACCTGGACAACAGACAAAGCAATATGGAAAGCGCCGGACGATGGCGGCTACGTCAATCTCACAGCGGGCACTGGCCTCTCACCAGATGACATCGACCGTAGCGAGAATTCACTTTGGCGTTACGGGGCCGCGGTGCGCCTGCCTCGCCCACCGGAAACGACATTGGGGGCGGGCTGGACGCCGTTGCTAAAGACCAATTGGAACGGCAGGCCGGTCCACATGAAGGCGGACCACTTGATGGTCTCCGGGTCTTTCAAGGACCGCGGCACCGCGGTGATGCTAAACTACCTGAAGCAGGCCGGTGTGACTGCAATCCTAGAGGATTCTTCCGGCAATGCCGGCGCCTCCGCGGCAGCCTATGCTGCGGCACTGGATCTTGATTGCCGCATCATGGTTCCCGCCTCAGCGCCCACGGCCAAGAAGGTCCAGATGGCAACCATGGGCGCAGAGGTTGTCGCGATTGCGGGAACCAGGGACGACGTGGCGGACGCGGCGCTCGCTGCATCCGAAACCACATTCTATGCAAGCCACAACCATCAGCCCTTCTTCTTAGAAGGGACCAAGACTGTCGCATTCGAACTTTGGGAACAGCTTGGCTTCCGCGCGCCTGACTGTGTGATCGCGCCACTCGGCCAAGGCAGCAACATCATAGGTAGCCATATTGGCTTTACGGAACTGCTCGCGGCGGGGCAGATTGACCGCCTGCCGCGCATCTGCGCGGTCCAGGCCGCGCACTGCGCGCCTTATCATGCCGCGTTTTTATCCGGTGACGAGACCATTCAGCCTTTTCCGGCTCAGCCAACCATTGCAGATGGGATCGCCTCGGCAACCCCGGTACGGCTACCTGAAGTGCTGGCCGCAGTGCTTGATAGTGGCGGCACCATCATCACGGCATCGGAAGACGAGATCGTACAGGGGTTTTCTCAATTGGCTCGACAGGGCTTCTTTGTCGAACCGACAACCGGCGCGGTGGGGGCTGGCCTGACCAAACTAATTGCCCAAGATGCTATCCGACCTGAGGAAACTGTCAGCGCAATCTTGACGGGATCAGGTCTGAAGGCGGTCGAGAAGATCGGTTCGGCCCTCAGCCTGGTTTAAACTGGCCGGCTTCGTGTCGCCCATTCGCATTATCGCCATTATCTGTACCGCACAGGTTTTTGCGCAGGTCGGCGCATTTGCCGTGCCCGCTCTACTGCCAACCTTTATAAGCCGGTGGGCACTGAGCGGCACAGAAGCCGGCTGGATCATCGGCGCGTTTTATCTCAGCTACACCTTAACGGTCCCCGTTCTCGTCTCCCTAACCGACCGCACCGATCCAAAGCGTATCTATCTCGGAGCGGTCCTGCTAACCGCAATTGCTGCGCTGGGCTTCGCGACCCTCGCGGATGGTTTCTGGTCGGCATTCGTCTTCCGATTGATCGCCGGTGTCGGTTGGGCCGGCACTTATATGCCTGGCCTGAAGGCTATGAGCGACTTCGTCGAAGGCCCGCAGCAATCGCGCGGGGTCGCATGCCACGCAGCCAGCGTTGGCATTAGTGGCGCAATTTCATTTATCGTCGCCAGCACTATCGCGAGCTGGTTCAACTGGCAATGGGGTATCGGTTTCGGTGGCGCCTGCGCCCTTGTCGCCTTCCTTATCATAGCGTTCTTGCTGCCTAGTCGGGAGCCACACAAACCGTCAGACAAGCAGTCCAAACTTCTCGATTTCCGCCCCGTCCTGCGCAATCGCTCTGCGCTTGCCTACTCATTGGGATATTGCTTTCACACCTGGGAGATGAACGCGTTCAGAGCCTGGGTCGTCACGTTCCTAACCTTCGCCTTGGCGACAAGCAGCGGAACGCCTCAGCTGGCGCCGGCCGCCATCGCCACCGTACTGAGCCTCGCCGGCGTGTGGGCCAGCGTCTCCGGCAACGAATTCGCACGCCGGATCGGCCGGCGACGCTTCATCATCTGCGTGATGCTCGCCTCAATGTTGGTTGCAGGGGTCATCGGTTTCTCGTCAAGCGTCTCTTACGAACTCGCAGCTGGGCTTTGTATCGTTTACGGCATTCTAATCTGGGCTGACTCTTCCTCACTTACCGCGGGTGCAGTCGGCAGCGCAGTGCCGGGCCAACGCGGTGCGACGATGGCTATGCATTCTACCCTCGGCTATGCCGGTGGTTTCGTTGGACCGTTGGTGATGGGTGCGATCCTCGATCTGTCTGGCGGCGAGAGTGCGGTTGCCTGGGGTATCGCATTCGCCCATATCACTTTGGTGATGGCGCTAGGCCTGCTTGCCATGATCGTCTTAAGACCAAAGGATCTGGCAGGCGACCGCAACGATTGACAAGTTTCGTCAACCGACCCTCTGATACGCACTGACAGAAGGGCAAGAAGAACAGTGAATAAAAATGCACACAGTCTAATCTTGAGTGGTGGTAAAATCGTCACACTGGATCCGCAGGGAACCATCGCCGAAGCGATTGCTATTTCCGGCGACCGCATCCTTGCTGTGGGTGACGGTGCGACGGTCGCGGCAGCGGCCGGGCCAGGCGTAGAGCACATCGATCTCGCCGGACGCACCGCAATTCCCGGCCTGATCGACGGACACGCCCATATGGACCGAGAGGGGCTTAAGCTGCAACTGCCATCACTCGCTGGTGCCACCTGTATAGACGACATTCTCGAGCGGATTGCGGCCCTGGTGCGTGAGGCCGAACCTGGCGAATGGATCGTCACCATGCCGATAGGGGACCCGCCCTATTACGCCAACGTTCCGGATAATCTGCGCGAAGGCCGGGTGCCAAACCGGCAGGAACTCGACCGGGTCGCCCCAGACAATCCCGTCTATATCCGCGCAATTTGGGGCCATTGGCGTAATACTTTGCCCTTGGTGTCGATTGCCAATACCAAGGCTTTGGCAATCGCCGGCATCACTCGCAACACGATACCGCCGGCATCGACAATCCAAATTGACAAGGATAATGCTACAGGCGAGCCGACAGGTGTGCTGCACGAATTCAATTACAAACCATTGGTCGAACACACCCTAATGTCAGTCATTCCGCGCTTCACACTAGAAGAAAGGGTTGCTGGCCTTCGCGACTCGATGCGGATCTACAACAGGGTCGGCACGACCAGCGTCTTCGAGGGACACGGGATCGCCGCCGAAGTCCTCGCCGCCTACCAAACACTGCGCGACGAAGGCCCAACCCCGGTCCGAGCGCACCTCATGTTCAGCCCGTCCTGGCCGGCTCCGGATACCGATGTCGTTAACGAGCTACTTGGCTCCTGGGGAGCCTGGCTGTCAGGCCGAGGGTTAGGCGACGACTTTCTCCGCGTCGGCGGTCTCTACACAGAATCTGACTATTCGGAAGAGAACCTACTGCGCGCCGCAACAGCCCCCTATTCCGGCTGGGCTGGCTTCAACTATGACGCCGCTCTGCCCGAGGAGGTAATGGTGGACATGATGGTTGACGCCGCGCGACACAACATCCGGATCGGCAGCTTCACGCCTAACATTCTAGACCTATACGAAAAGGTAGACCGGCAGACGCCGATAGGCGACAGGCGCTGGGTGATCGAACATATCGGCGTGCTGTCACCGGACGAGATCGCCCGCATACGCGATCTCGGTATCGTGCTGACAGTCTATTCCGGCCGCTACATCTATCAGGAAGGTGCAATGCTAGCCCGGGAATTGGGTGCAAGTGCACATCATATCGCGCCCTTGCGATCATTGCTTGACGCGGGCGTCCGTGTATCGCTCGCAACCGACAATGTGCCACCGTCCCTGTTTCATTCTATCTGGCACACCACTGCACGCATCGCCGAGGAAACTGGCGAACCGATTTCGCCTGAACAATGTCTCAGCCGCACGGAGGCCTTGGCCTGCGCCAGCCGCGAGGGCGCCTACCTAACATTCGAGGAGGATGTGAAGGGCACATTGGAGCCCGGCAAATTTGCGGATATCGCGGTGCTTTCAGACGACCCGCTAACGGTCGACGAAGCACAAATTCCTAATATCACCGCCGAGCTGGTTCTGACCGGCGGAAAGACCGTCTACGCAGCGGACGCGAACCCATCGCCATAGACCGCCGGTAGCACCTCGTCGATCAGCAACCGGGTGTGTTCCATCATCTCCGCGTCACTGTTGCCAATTGGGCGCAATACAAACTTGTACGCGCCTGCGTCGACAAACTCCCGCAACTTGACGATGACGTCCTCGGTTCCGCCAATCGCAAAGTAGTCTTTGGCGTTGCGCTTTGTGCGCTTCTCAAATACTTCAATTTGACGGCGGGTCGCGTCATCTTCGCCGTCGCCGAAGCGGAACGGAAAGGCCGCCCCAAAGTGATCATCATCAATCGGACGCCCAGCATCCAATGCTGCCTTTTTGATACCATCGATCACCGGCCCGACGATCTGCGGCGTCTCCAGCCCGGCCAGCCAACCAGTACCAAATTTCGCCGTCCGACGGATCGCCGCCTCGCTCGAGCCACCGAGCCATAACGGAATTTTCTTCTGCACCGGTTTCGGCGAAATGCATGCTTCGTGATATTGGTAAAACTCGCCCTCGAAGGTGACGCTGTCCTCTTTCCACAGTCGGGAGATGAGCTCCAGCGCCTCATTAGTACGCACACCGCGCCGCTTTGTCGGTCGGCCCGTTGCCTTCCAGACAGGTGCAACGTTATTACCGATGCCGAAGGCCGGCAACAGGCGGCCGTCGCTTAGAAAATCGATCGTGGCGCACTCCTTTGCCAGGAGCAACGGATCGCGCAGTCCGACGGACGCAACGTTCATCCCAAACTTCATTTTACGCGTTCGGCCCGCGATCGCCGCCATCGCACTCATGCATTCGAGGAATGGTTCGCGCGAGACCATGCGGTCGATCTGCCATATCGAGTCGACGCCGCCTTCCTCGCAGAGCTCGACCCATTCCCAGAACCCTTTCGCGGCTGCAAAGGGAAACTCCGCTATACCCAAACCAACGCCGACGCCCATGATCCGTCCCCAGAAGGTTTCGCTACCGCCGGACTTTAAGGTCCGCCGGCGCGGCGTCAATCTTTGTCGATATCAATAGCGTAACCGAAGCCACGGACGGTACGGATTAAATCGGGTGCCCCACCCCTGTTCAATGCCTGCCGCAGGCGGCGAACATGAACGTCGACAGTCCGCGATTCTAGATAGATGTCGCGGCCCCAAGCCCGATCGAGAAGCTGCTCACGGCTGTAGACATGCCCTGGCCGCTCCATCAGCACCCGCAGTAGACGAAACTCTGTCGGCCCCAGATGTATGCTCTCTTCACCCCGCATCACCTTATGCGAACCGATATCCATTGTGATGCCGCAATACTCAATTAGTTCGTCTTCGCGCACTGTGTCGGAACGCCGCAACACCGCACGCACACGCGCTAGCAGTTCGCTCGGTGAGAACGGTTTTACGAGATAATCGTCTGCCCCGCTATCAAGCCCGCGAATCCGATCTGATTCCATACCGCGCGCAGTCAACATAATGATTGGCATATTGGCACTGGAATTCTGACGGCGTAGACGGCGACACACTTCAATGCCTGACAAGAGCGGCAACATCCAGTCGAGAATAACAAGGTTGGGGGCCTCTTCCTCCGCGAGGAGCAGCGCCTCTTCACCATCGACTGCAAGCACGGTTCGGAAACCATCGCGCTCTAAATTATATTTTAGCAATTCAGCCTGTGGTGGTTCGTCTTCGACTATAAGAACAACCGGTTTCATAATTTTATCTTTGATCATTTCGGCTCAACAACCGTGTAACTGGACAAGTCGTCATTAATGCGGGCGTTTTCCGGTTCCCCTCCCCGCACCATAAAATGGATGTGTTCAGCGATGTTCGTCGTGTGGTCGCCAATGCGCTCTACATTTTTGGCGATAAAGAGAAGATGCGTGCAAGCGGTGATGTTACGAGGGTCTTCCATCATATAGGTCAGCAGTTCCCGAAACAGGCTAGTATGGCTATGATCTACATCTTCATCCCGTAGGCGAACATCCGCCGCACGCTCCCAATCCCGGGATACATACGCGTCCAGTACATTCTTAATCATGGACTGAACCATCGAGGCCATTCGGGCGATACTATTTACTGCACCGCCGACCGGTTCTGTTTTAGATATGGTTATCGTCCGCTTGGCCATATTTTTCGCGTAATCGCCGATACGTTCCAAATCCCCAGCCGATTTTAGGGCCGCAACGGTAATCCGCAGGTCGGAGGCCCGCGGCTGGCGTAGGGCCAGCATGCGAACGGTGAAGTTGTTGATGTCCTCTTCCAACTTATCGATACGCTTATCCCACTCAATGATCTCTGCCGCCTTCTCCGCATCACGACGGACCAACGCATCGATAGCCGCGGCCAGCTGCGCCTCGGCCAAGCCGCCCATTTCTGCGATTGCGTTATCTAGCCAGTTGAGCTCATCATCGAAGGACTTGACGATATGTTCGCCGTCTAAAAGAGGGTTTTCTGCCATTAGCCTATCCGTCCCGTGATATACGCTTGCGTTCGATCATCCTGGGGCGTCGTGAACATTTGTTCAGTGCTGCCCTCTTCAACCAAAATTCCAAGATGGAAAAACGCAGTCTTCTGCGACACCCGTGCCGCTTGGTTCATCGAGTGGGTAACAATGATGATTGTGAAATTCTGACGAAGTTCATCCATGAGCTCTTCGATCCGAGCCGTAGCGATCGGATCGAGTGCGGAACAGGGTTCGTCCATCAAAATAATTTCCGGTTGCACAGCAATAGCCCGCGCAATGCATAAGCGCTGTTGCTGCCCACCGGAAAGCTCAGTCCCAAGCTGATCGATCCGGTCCTTGACCTCTTCCCATAGCCCGGCACTCTTCAGGCTGGACTGCACGATGTGATCGAGTTCGTCCTTGTTCGCCGCCAGTCCATGGATGCGCGGACTGACCCGCACCATCGCGCTTGAAGCCGGTCCGCACAACGTTAACGTTAATATCGTCATGCCAGGCATCGTCCACACACCGCGCATGGACAAGCTATGCGAGGAAAAGGCCCGTCTGCGTGGTTGGACCTTCGAGCAGGTCTATCAGGAATATGTCGACGAAATGTGCCTCGGTCGCGTTACAGAACCGGAAGACGTGGCTGAAGCGGTCGTCTATTGCGCCAGCGAAGAAAGCAAGAACATGACCGGCCAGATGATCCCGGTCGATGGCGGCTGGGACGTTTAACTGTGCGCGGATAATAATCACCAGGCGCCATTCCGGCCAGAGGACCGACAAGCAAATCAATCGCCGCTCAGCTTCCTTAGCGCACTGCGAGCATCATACCGCCCCGTTGCAGTTCATCAGCATCTTCTTCAGCCCGCAGGTGCAAGAACGCCAACGCCTCACTCGAACGGGGCGCGACTGAAATGCATAGAACGGGGTCATGGGATTGTTGCCGCATCTATGGCAGCTGTTCGCGGTGGCCGAGCGGGTCGTGGTCGCGGTCCAATATCACACGCCGTATCTCTCTTGCGATTGCACTGACGCCCGCAACCTGACGCAATGGAACGAGCGAACCATCGCAGGAGGTATCCGCCAGATCGCAATGTCGGAGGCCCACGCCCGCAAAACGTGCCCGTCAGCTATGACATCGCTCGGGCGCGACTTTTTGTTTTGAACTATGTTCTACCCAGCGTACGTCTCGATCAGCAAACGCGCCCTGGCTGCGGCCTCTTCCGGCACGGTATGGCGGGGAGGGAAGTCGCCACTCGCAGGCTTTGTCGCGTCGATGATCATCTTGGCGGTAAGCCCATCATGGTTTGATGGATCAAGGATCGCGCCCATGCAATTCTTCAGAATATCTATGTCAACATCGGCCTGCATACGGGTGCAGAGCGCCCACATCACGTCCTGATCCCTGGATATTTCAACATCGTCATCGACGACTACGGCAAGTTTCAGGCTGAGGTCTTCGCCCAATGCGGTGGCCGCTGCATTTTTTGCCTGGCCGGGAGCTGGATCCTTCATCGCAATATAAACATGCATGCGGCAGGTTCCAGATTTTGGCATCGCCACGCGAGTGACGTTGGGGTAGTTCTGACGCAGAACTTTTAGTAGCCGTGCCTCCATCGGTATCGCCAAAAGGCCAGTGTGCTCGTCGGAGATACCCGACACGATGTCTTGATATATTGCGTCCTTCCTATGCAGGACCGCTGTAACTTCGATGACATGTTGGGTAGAGCGAGCCGAAGCGTATCCGGTGAACTCTGCGAAAGGGCCCTCTAATACCTGTTCGCCAGGCACTATATGACCTTCCAGGACAAATTCCGCATAGGCCGGCGCCTCGACCGGGACCGTCACGCCTTCAACTAATTCGAGTGGCTGGCCCATAAAGCCGCCCGCTACGGCGTATTCGTCGACATGGATCGGTCCCTTCCACAACCCACTGCCGAAGGCGAAGAGTGGGTGATGCCCGATAACAATAGAGACGGGTATCCGCTCATTACGCGCAGCGGCTCGCTCGGCGTAGTTCCAGAGATGCCGACGGCTGTGCAGGCTGGTGCCAAAGCGAGTATTCCCCATGACCTGCAGTCTGTGATAGCTGGCGTTTCGCACGCCCGTATCGGGATCCTTCGCAATGACGATACCGTTGGTGACGTAACGGCCGCCATCTTCAGCAAAATGATTAAGGATCGGCAGCGCCGTAAGGTCGACGTCCGCTCCAGTATTAACCACGTCAAGGATTGGACCCGTCTCTAGCAGAACCGGCTCCATCGTCTTCTCGCCCAAATCGGCCCAAGTCTCGATTAACTCCTCTTCGGCGACACCCAAAGCCCGCGCGTAACGCTGCCTATCACCGAACAGATTAGTAACGACCGGAAAGGGGGAATCGCCGACTTTCTCGAAGCGAATGACTGGCGACCGACCCTGCCTTTCCAGTTCCATCGCGACCGCAGTCACGTCGAATTCGAGACCGACTTTTCCCGGGATACGCAGAACGCAATCAGGATCGTCCGCTTCCAAAGTCTCGAGAAAACCTCTCAAATCGAGATGCTTTTCGTTGGAACGCATATCGGCCTCCGCGATTACAGTTCGTTCGCCTCCGCCGTTTCATTCTTATGCAGACGGCGATTGACGATCATCCTCAGGAACGGGTCCGGCGGCAACAGGGCCGCTCTTGGCAGGCGATTTAGATCCTGCAGTAGCGCGCTGTCGACGCCACAAATCTGTTCCGCCAGCAGTTTGGCCGCCGCTGCACCCCGGGTCAGTGGGGCAGCGTCCGTTGTCATGACGGCGTAAAGAGATGGTGCCATCTCGCCGCAAACGATTCCGCCATTGCGCGTAAAGCCCAGAATGCCGCCCCAGGTGCCATCTAACTCAATGTCGACAAGGTCTGGCCAACGGCGCCGGATCCCCTCCCGATGGTTCGCCAGCGCGGTGGCCATCTCCGCTGCGCCAAAACGTTTTGACCGACCATAGGTTAGCGTGTTGCGCATCAGGATACGGCCGTCTTGAGTCAGGCGCACGGTGCTCCCGTTAGGACTAGAGGGCAGGAGGCCAAACTCGGCCCCGCCACCAACCAATTGGAGCTCTTCCTCAGTAAGCGGCCGCGTCAGACTGGCGTATAGACTTACCGGCACGACCCGGAACCGCGCTATCCCAAGCTCCTCGGCGAAAACATGATTAGCCAGAATAGCCTGCTTAGCCTGGACTTCGCCCTCTGAACAGACAAGCTGCACGCCATCGCCCCGGTAAATTTCGGTGACCGGGCTCTCCTCATAAAGTGTGACGTTCGCCGGTAGCGTCGCACCGAGCCCACGCATTAGGGCGGCGGGCTGCATCAGCGCGGTACCGTCCGCACGGATACCTCGAGAATAGAAGCGTGTCCCCGTTATCGACTCCATTTCATCCCGGTCGACCGTACTGTAGGCAGTGCCGATCCCTTCAAGCCCATCTGCCAAATGGTTCAGATGGGTCTCACCAGGCGCCCCGGATGCAACGTAAATACGTCCCCAGTCGCTCCACTGGCACTGGATCTGATGGTGCATGACCGTATTGCGGATGTATTCGAGCCCAGCTTCGCAAAGCCGATCATTACGCTTGCCGAGCGCCATATCCTTTTCGCCGCCATGGCTGTGGCCCTTGAGCAAAAAACCTGCATTGCGCCCAGAGGTCCCAAACCCAACCCGGGTCGCCTCAATCAAAGCGACCGAGGCATCAGGTTGCAGCTCACCGAGGCGCCGCGCCGCTGTCAGACCACAGATACCGGCACCCACCACCGCAAAATCGACCTTAACCGCTCCTTCAATCCGCCGCGCTGGCAGCGGATCAGACAGCGCCGAGAACCATCCATTCTGTTCTGCGTCGGCAGGAAGCTTGCGCGCCTTGTAAGACCGTCCCACCATCACTTACCTGTGTGCAGCGGCAATTCTCGAACGTTATCGAGCGTACCGGCCTCCGCGTCTATAGCGTCCCTTCTGTCGATATCCCGCACTTCGAATTCCGGCATCGGCTTAGGCAATCCCTTTGTCGGGGCCTCGACACCAAGATCGACCAGATTACGCATCGGCGGCAGCAATCTCGAATTTATCGAGCGGGATAGCTTTTCATAGCTATCGACCGCGGTCTTCAGGCCGCCTCCAACTCGTCCCGCATGGCCTAGAACAATAACAAGCCGTTCGATCAGAGTGTGAACCATCTCGACAATATTCTCGTAATTTTCAGCCTGTTTGTTGATGTTAATTCTCGAACCAGCAACGCCGATAGCCGTCCATAGGCCAGTCGGGCCGACAACAAAAATACCGTTTTCAGATGCTTTGCGTTGGAATTCCGGATCGGCCCGTAACACCTTTTCCACGGCAGCGTCATTCGGTAGCCACATTATGCTGATCAGTTGTTTAACTTCTTCACCCTTACCTGCGGCACGGAAATCCGCTTGGACGGCACTCCGGTAATTTTTGCTCGCCAGGCTCTTAAGGTGCTGGCTCATGGTGTCGGCAAGCCGTTTATTTACAGCCGCCTCTGCAGCCTCATCTTCAGCCTGGGCGAGTTCGATTAGGAATTTCGATGCCTTGCTATCGATCACCAGCACAGCATCCGCAGGCAGGAAAACGATGGCATCAGGCCGCAAACGACTACCGTCCTCCGCACCGAATGTCCGCTGCAAGATGAAATCTGTACCCGCGGTCAGTCCAAAGCTTTTCAGTGTGTTCTCCAGCACCGTCTCGGCTGCGAAGCCCGCGCTTGCGGGGTTGGAGAGAGCACGTTCTATGACATCGACCGCGTCCTTGTTGGTCACAACTTGGTCGTTCAGCGACGCAACCGTCTTGGAGAGGACCTCGAATTGTGTGAGTAGTTTGCCGCTCGCCTCCTGGACACGCTTTTCGCCCTCTTCCTTAGCGGCTTTCGCTTCGCGCTTGTGATCTTCTAACAATTTGTTCGAAAGGTCGGTCGCCGTCGACAGCATCGCCGCACGGGCAGCGGCCATCGCCTCATTCTTGGTTTTGTCCCAATCTTCCATGCTCCCACGCATGGTCTCAATTTCCTGATGCGCCAGCGCCGTTTCTTTCTCCGCATTGCGACGCGCTTCTTTCGCCTCTTCCAGATCAGCAGAAAGTTTCTCCCGCTCCTCCTTGCTCTCCACCAACTGTGCCCCGATCTCACCGATCCGGGCATCTAATGCATGCGCGCTCACATCCGCTTCGTTGGCGCGCGCACGCGCTGCGGCGAGTTCCTTCTGCAATTCACCTAGCTGCACGGCAAGGCTGCGCGTGCGGGACATCGCGAAATAGCCCGCAAATCCCAGCGCCGCGGCCACGGCCAATCCAGAAACAAGGTATTCCATCGACACTTCTCCAACGCCTAACGTCCTACATTACACTGATTCGCCTACCCGTCTTGACGCCGCACCGGATGAACAATAGGTAAGTGCGGCAGAACGTTTGAGAAACACATGGCCGTACTTCCCATCATCATCGCGCCCGATCCGCGCCTTAAAAAGAAATGCACGCCCATTGAGCAGGTCGATGACGACATCGCCACACTCATGGCAGACATGCTGGAGACAATGTATCTGGCGCCAGGAATCGGCCTCGCCGCCCCGCAAATCGGTGTGACGAAACAGGTGATCGTGGTCGATACCTCGGGCAAGGATGAAAATCCGGCACCGATCAAAATGGCCAATCCGGAAATTCTGTCAGCCTCCGAGGAATTGTGGACCTATGAGGAAGGCTGCCTGTCCCTGCCAGACCATTACGCCGAGGTCGAAAGACCTGCCAAAATTAAGGTAGGCTATCTCGATGAGAACAACGCTCAACAGGAGCTGGAAGCCGAAGAATTGTTGGCGATCTGCATCCAGCACGAAATGGACCATCTAAATGGCGTGCTTTTTGTCGACCATGTCTCGACGCTGAAGCGCAACATGATCTTGCGCAAGCTGACTAAGGCTAAAAAGCTGAAAGCGCATGACACCACCGCGGATTAACGAGGCCAGTAACAGGCAACGAACGGCCTTGCGGCTCGTCTTCATGGGTACGCCTGACTTCGCAGTGCCGGCATTAGCGGCACTAATTGACGCCGGTCATGAGATCCTATGCGCCTACAGCCAGCCTCCCCGCCGCGCTGGCCGCGGTCAAAAGGAACGATCTTCTCCTGTACACACCTTCGCCGAACGACACGGGATCGAAGTGCGCACACCGACGAAGTTGGGCGACGGACCGGAACCAAAAGCTTTTGCAGCGCTTAACGCTGATGCCGCTGTGGTAATCGCTTACGGATTGATGCTGCCCCAGCGCATCCTCGACGCGCCACGGCTCGGCTGCCTTAACATCCATGCATCCTTACTTCCGCGCTGGCGCGGCGCTGCGCCGATCCAGCGCGCGATTTTGGCCGGAGACGATGCAACTGGTGTTACGATCATGCAGATGGATGCCGGGCTGGACACCGGTGACATACTGCTGTCCCAATCTGTGCCTATAATCTCTGAGACAACGGCAAGTGACCTCCACGATCAACTTGCTGACCTAGGCGCAACATTGATCGTCGACGCATTGGACCAGCTGAATGCAGGCACGGTCAAAGCAAACCCACAACCGGAAACTGGCACGACCTACGCGTCGAAATTGAGGCGCGACGAAGGCAAGCTCGAATGGACACAGTCCGCCGCCTATTTGGCGCGAACGGTGCGGGCTTTTTCACCTTGGCCGGGCGCCTGGTTCATGCATAACGGCGCGCGTATCAAAGTGCTCGACGCTCGAGAGGTCAAAGGGGAAGCTGAATGCGGTACCGTCCTCGATGGTGAATTGACAATTGCTTGCGGCGAGGGCGCGCTATGTCTGATGAAGGTTCAGCGGAGCGGTAAGGGCCCTGTCGATGCCACCGCGTTCCTTCGCGGTTACGACCTGCCAACTGGTACGGTGTTGTCGTGACGCGCTGGAAGATCACGGTCGAGTACGATGGCAGCGGGTTTGTCGGCTGGCAGCGGCAGGCAAACGGCTTTTCAGTGCAGGAAGCCATCGAAACGGCTATCAACGATTTTTCACGTGAAACGGTTACCTTACATGGCGCAGGGAGAACTGACTCTGGCGTACATGCCTGCGCCCAATCGGCACATTTTGACCTAACGAAATCGACTGACCCTGACACAGTGCGCGACGCCTTGAATTATCATCTCAAATCAAAAGCCGTCTCCATCTTGGAAGCAGAAGCGGTTTCAGATGATTTCCACGCCCGCTTCTCGGCGGTGCGGCGCGACTACCTCTACCGCATTCTGAACCGCCGCGCTCCCAGCGCGTTGGATAGCGGCCGCGTATGGCAGGTGGCACGGCCGCTAAATACGGATGCCATGCACCGAGCCGCACAACTCCTTGTTGGCAAACACGATTTTAGTTCGTTTCGGGCCCTCCGCTGTCAGGCAAAATCACCAGTTAGGACGCTCGACCTGTTGACGGTCTCACGCGCCGGAGACGAGATCCATATCGCCGCGCAGGCCCGGTCCTTCCTTCACAACCAGGTGCGTATCTTGACGGGAACGCTCAAACTCGTCGGTGAGAGTGCATGGACCGAGGCTCAGGTTCGCGCTGCACTGGAGGCAAAGGATCGGAAAGCGGGCGGCCCAACGGCGCCCCCGGACGGGTTATACCTGACCAAGGTCGTTTATTAACCCACTACTCTTCGTCCGTATCGTCGCGCATCTGGCGCCAGGTGACAAACAACACATATGCAAGAAAACAAACGCCCGCCAAGATGAAAGCGGCGGTCATGCCAAACCACTGTTCGAATATCACCAAAACTGCCAAAGCGATGGCGGTAAGGAGAATATTCTTAAATAATGCCGCCATCGTCCTCGTCACCGCAGCAAGTTTTGCCCAACAGCATCGATGATATGCGCAAGCAAAAACTCGCCCGCCACCAGACCCGCCGCGCCCCCGCCAGAGACCTCCAAGGCAACCTTGGCTATGTACCAACGGTAGGTCAGCATCACGATCGTAGCAATCAGACCAATTCCCGCTAGTCCGCCGCAGGATGCCAAACCGAACAGCTCTACAATGAGGACGATAAATAGGATTCCGACATAGATACCGTGTGACCAATTGAACGCGACAATATAACGAAGGTAGTTGTCGTCACGCCCTATCACCGGCACGACATAGGCCATGATTAGTGGCCAGGAAACCCACTGTATGACGTACTCGATGCCTTCGACAGTAATGATCCGCACGAAGCCGACATCTTCCAGGTCAGCGTTGCGCATGAATACCCAAACGGCAAAGACTGGAAGCACCACCAGCGCACAGGTAAAGGATTTCCAGTACCCTTCAATCGAATCGTCCATCCATTCGATTCCACGAGGGTCCCGCAAAAATAAGCGCCAGGCGCCGTACAACGAGAGCAGGACCTCGTGGCGGGCGATCATCAAAAATAGCCGCGCAGGATAGTCTCGTATATTTCGGAAAGCTTGTTGATATCGTCGACAAGCGTTCGCTCATCGACCTTGTGCATGGTTTGGCTGATCAAGCCAAACTCAGCAACCGGGCAAAAATCCTTGATGAAGCGCGCATCCGAGGTCCCGCCAGTCGTACTCAATTCCGGTCGCTGGCCGACCACCTTTTCGCAAGCATTGGAAATCAGGTTGGACAGTTCACCGGGTGCGAACACGAAGGATTCACCGCTGACCCTGATCGACAGTTCGTATGCCGTTTCGTCCGCCACCGAATCGAGGGTCTTGCGGATCCAAGCCGAGAGCGAATCCGAGGTGTGCATATCGTTGAAACGTATGTTGAAGCGTGCTTCGGCCGCGCCNGGGATTACATTCTCCGTCGGGNTGCCAATATCAATACTGGTGATCTGCAGACTTGACGCCTGGAAATGATCGTTGCNGTCATCCAGCGGGTGCGCCATTAATGCGTCCAGCATCTTGACCAATCGNTGAGACGCGTTATCTGCGAGATGCGGATAGGCGACATGCCCCTGNGTCCCCTTCACGGTCAAGATCGAATTCATGCTGCCCCGTCGGCCGATCTTCACCATTTCNCCGAGTTTGGTCGGGTTGGTCGGTTCACCGACAATACAGATATCGATCTGTTCGCCGTTTTCATCCATCCATTGCAACACCTTTTTGGTGCCGTTTATTGAAGGTCCTTCCTCGTCGCCCGTAATTAGGAAACTAATCGATCCATTCGGCGCACCGTCTTCAAGGAAACGTTGCACTGCAGCCGCGAACGCCGCGATCGCGCCCTTCATGTCGGCCGCGCCGCGACCGAACAGCATGCCATCTTTGACTTCCGCAGCGAACGGATCCACGGTCCATTCGCTCTGCGCTCCAACCGGCACTACATCGGTATGACCGGCGAAGCAGAAATTAGGCGCAGCATCACCTAAGCGTGCGTAGAGGTTATCAACGTCGGGGGTCCCCTCCTGGGTGAAAAGCAAGCGCTTACACTTGAACCCCATATCCTCCAGCGTGCCTTGCAAAAGTTGCAACGCACCACCTTCCTCCGGGGTCACGCTGGGGCAGCGGATCAGATCCCGCGCAAACGTAACCGGATCGAGCACGGTCAGTCTCGCAACAGGTCGTTGATCGATGTCTTGGAGCGCGTCTGCGCATCGACCTTCTTAACAATGACGACGCAGGCGAGGCTCGGTGTCGGTGCCCCTTCGGCACTCGCCGGCCCGGGCAGCGCGCCGGGTACCACCACGGAATAGGCGGGGACGCGACCACGGTGAACCTCACCAGTCGCACGGTCGACGATCTTGGTCGACGAGCTGATGAAACAGCCCATTGCGAGCACCGCGCCCTCCTCGACGATGACCCCCTCGACGACCTCAGAGCGTGCCCCAATAAAGCAGTTGTCTTCGATTATAACGGGATCGGCCTGCAGTGGTTCCAGCACCCCACCTATCCCGACGCCGCCGGACAGGTGACAATTCTTACCTATCTGCGCGCAGGAGCCGACCGTTGCCCATGTATCGACCATCGTACCTTCGTCGACGTAGGCACCGAGATTAACGAAGCTCGGCATCAGCACTACATTCGGCGCGATATAGGCGGAATGCCGGACGATGCAGTTTGGTACAGCGCGAAATCCAGCTGCACCAAACTCGTTCGACGTCCAGCCCTCAAACTTCGACGGAACCTTGTCCCACCACGTCGTGTCGTTGCCTGGACCGCCAGCAATTGTCGTCATTTCATTAAGCCGGAACGAAAGCAAGACCGCCTTCTTAAGCCACTGATTGACGTGCCAGTTTCCACTGATTTTCTCGGCGACACGCGCTTCCCCTGCATCCATTAAGCCAAGCGCCGAATTCACTGCATCACGCACTTCGCCTTGGGTTTCGCTTGAGACAGATTCCCGGGCTTCCCAGGCTTCGTCGATCGTTTTCTGCAACGCGGCGTGGCTCATTTTAGGCGTAACCTTTCACGGATTTGGTCATGGGAAGGGCGGACTGTGGTCGAGTTGCCAGGATGAGTCAACCCAGCTTCAGGTGCATTGAAACGCCGGATATTCAAAGGGCTTATGCGCCCTTGGGTCTACCCAAGATCGCATGCAGCCAGCCGAGCAAATCATCCGCGGCGTGATGGATATATTCTTCATCCGGTGTCTCATCGTAGCGTGCGGTTCGGATCAGCACGGTACCCATCCCCAATTCGTGAGCTGGTTCAAGATTGCGGGCGATATCTTCGACCATAATCGCCCGTCGCGGATCGATGTCGAAACGTTGGACGAAATCCTTATAGGGTGCCGGATCCGGTTTTGGGCGGTAATCCGCTGCCGTTATGTCGTAGATACCCTCAAACACATCCGTTACGCCGAGACGATCCATAACGTTCTCCGCGTGTCGCACAGATCCATTCGTGTAAACAAAGCACCGCCCCGGCAGTGACGCCAGCGCATCCCGCAACTCAGGGCTGGGCGGAACCGGCGTCACATCGATATCGTGCACGAAGCTGAGAAATTCCTCTGGATGCACACCGTCATTCGCCATCAGCCCAGCCAATGTCGTGCCATGTTCCCGGTAATAGCGTTTCTGCAGTTTTCGCGCATCAATACGATCGATGCCGCAATGGGCAGAGATAAAGGCGCCCATTTTGACGTCGATTTGGCTGAAAAGATCACAATCGGCCGGATACAGAGTGTTGTCCAAGTCGAACACCCAGAACTCTGTATCATCAAGCGGTGAAGCGATCTTTTGGTTCATGGCGCGCGAACAGTGCGCCATCACGCAGCAACAGGCAAGGTCCGTAACGCAAATCGATCAAAATTTTGATAGCCAATAACTTTAACCAGTTAATCGTCGCCTAATCCGACTGTCGTAAGCGTCGCGGTGACGACTAGCATCCTTCATCTGCGCTGGCGTTCAAACGCAGTAAACATCCATTTTGGCCAAATAGGCCAGAGTTAAAGGCTAGCCGCAGCCCGCTTGGTGGCAACTCACAGACAATTTTATGAACGACCGTATCTACCAGATTTTTCCAGAATTCTGAGTGCGGGAGCGCTACTGCATCCAGCAGCGCCAATCCACTTAGGCGCCTAGATGAACTGCGTGCAGTTCCATAAGCGAAACAATCACCCGGGCTTGCGCTCCTCAATTGCGTCCCAGATTGTCGCCTCTAGACAGACATTGTCGAACCGGTTGACTTCCTGTAAGCCCGTTGGCGAAGTAACGTTTATCTCTGTCAGATAGTCCCCTATCACGTCGATGCCGACGAATATCTGTCCGCGCGCCTTCAACTCCGGCCCGATCGCATCACAGATTTCCTGCTCCCGTCTGGTCAGAGTGGTTGGCTTCGGCGTTCCACCAACATGCATGTTGGATCGCGCCTCACCTTCCTGCGGCACTCTGTTGGTCGCGCCAACCGCCACACCATCGACCAAAATAATCCGCTTATCGCCCTCACGTACTTCCGGCTGATAACGTTGAACAATGATGGGTTCCCGATAAAGATCGGCAAACAATTCAAGCAACGCGCTTAAATTTTCGTCACCAGGTTTGATATGAAACACTCCGGCACCACCGTTGCCGTATAGTGGCTTTACGATGATGTCCTTATATTCGGCGCGAAACTCGAGAATTTCCTCTCGGCTCGAAGTGATTAAAGTTGGTGGCATCAATTCGGGAAAGCGGGTCACAAAAATTTTTTCTGGAGCATTACGAACCTCCGCTGGATCATTGACCACCAGCGTCTCTGGATGAATTTGTTCGAGCAAATGCGTTGCCGTGATATAGGCCATATCGAAAGGTGGATCCTGACGCATTAGCACCACGTCCATACGAGCCAAGTTAACCTGTTCAGACTCGCCGAGATCGAAATGATTTCCCGCCTCCCGCCTCACCGTCAGCGGCTGGCTGCGTGCCGTGACCCTGCCATCCCGATAGGTCAATGTTTGGGGTAAATAATAGTGCAAACTGTGCCCGCGCCGCTGTGCCTCCAGGGCCAGCACGAAGGTACTGTCGCCCACGATATCGATGCTATCGATCGGGTCCATCTGTATGGCAACGTTTAGACTCATGGCCGGATCCTTGTTTCGGTCAATTTGTGTGCCTAATTCCCGCGACTATATAGCCCTCCTAAACGACAGACGACAGGTTACCATCCACATTGATCGCCGTCCCGGTGATATAGGATCCAGCATCCGATGCCAAAAATGTCGCGATATTTGCAAATTCTTGCGCCGTGCCCATGCGTCCGATAGGGATCGCTTCGCCAGCTTCAGCAATGTAGTCCTCCAGACTTTGGTTGGTATCTGCTGCTGCGTGCCGGCGGGCAATCTGATCGCTGACAATCCGGCCCACCAACAGAGCATTCACCAATACGTTGTGCGGCGCGCCCTCGCCGGCCAGTACCTTGGTGAGAGCCATGCCCGCCGCGCGCGAAACTACGGTCGGGGCTCCTGTCGCTGGCGGTGCTTTTGCTCCGACATTCAATACGTTGATGACCCGCCCCCAACGCCGTTCGATCATCCCCGGGAAAGCCAACCTCGTTAGCCTGATGGCGCCGAAGAGCTTGAGTTCCAGATCGGCCTGCCACATCGCATCCGTTATTTCGAGGAAAGGCCCACGCTGTGAAGACCCGGCGTTGTTCACAATTATATCGACCGGACCCAGCGTCGCAGTCACGGCCTCGAACATCGAGCCGATTGCCGCCGCATCGCTCATGTCGCAGACGAAACCTTCAACTTTGCCATTTGCTTCTGCTACGATTTCCGTCTTCGCCTCATCCAGGACGTCTTGCCTGCGCGCCACCATCGCGACATTTGCACCGGATCGTGCGTACTCATGCGCGATCGCACGGCCCAATCCCATGCTACCGCCGGTCACAATGGCCGTGCGGCCGTCCATCCTGCAATCCATCTCGTTTCCTTCCTGACAAAGCAGACCCCACCGAAGTGGGGTCTAATAATTTATGCCAGCAGTCTTCGTTGACCGCCGACGCATTTTCCATTTTCATCAAATTCTATCTTATTGCCGGCGAACGAAACGTGCACTGACATGTTGGCCATTTTTTAAATATTTGCCGTCTTTGGTCGCATCATCGTTGGCATGCGACACCAGCCTGATTAAATATTTCGGTTTACTGCAGGCCCATATCATTGACTTTTCAATGCAACAATCATCCAAATCACCACCATGCGCATGGCTGACCTGTAACGCGTCGATCTCAACGAGCTGCGGATCCTCTAACCCCACCATCGTGCAGCCGGCGTTGCAGCAAGTGCACTTTCCATCCGAGTCTTAGAAGATCAGCGCCCTGTTGAGACGGCAAAATTCATAGTCCAAACCACACAGCGGGGTCACTTTAACGTTTTCTACTGCTTTTAATTGTAATGCCACGATTATCCCAGCTGCTAGCGCAACCCCTGCACTAAAAAGCAGTTTATTACTTTCACCCTAATCCGATCGAACGGATACTGGGCTTATCCGCGCTTAATTTGTCTGTATTTAGAGTGTGGTGCCAACCAAAATTATAGTGACCATCACTCAGTTCAGCTGATCACGGAGTTTTTGCAGGAATACCGCCGCTTCCTGTCGCGGCTGTGGGCGGACTTCCAGTTCGATGAAGCGCTCGATCGCCTCAATAGCCGCCTGCATTTGACCAGCCTTCGCGTTCAGCACTCCGGTTTCCCACCACAGCGCCGTCTGCTCCGGCGCGAGCATCAGCATCCGCCCGACGATCGCTTCGGCACCGGCCGCATCATTCTGCTGGATCAAACGCAACTTGATGTTGTTTTGCAGCCGCAGAAGAATTTCGCGGTCCGATACTTGCGAGAAATGCTCTGGCCGTAACTCCGCATCGCTCCCGGACATCGCCTTCAGCAGGTCGCGCAATTCATGGGCCTGTCGCGAGGCACCTTCATTGAAGGGGTCCATGACCAACCGCTCTCCGCCCTCTGCGAGACGTAGCAAAAAATGGCCGGGGAAGGCGAGCCCGTTGATGTTCCAACCCTGCGTCCGAGCAGTATGGATGTAAAGGATGCCCAACGCGACCGGCAGACCCTTTTTTCGGTCAATAACGCGAATAAAGTTAGCATTCTGTAGGTCGTCATAATTCAGCTGATCACCGGAATATCCGTGTTTGTCCACGAGAACATTCTTAAGCGCAGCCAATCTGTCTTCCAGGCTGACGCAACCGGCAGCGAGGCGGCCGACGTCTTCTGATAGACTATCGAGATGTCGGCGATACCGGTCGAGCGACACCTGCGGGCGATCCAAAGACGCCAAGGCGAGGGCCGCTTCCGCAATTTCGAACGGAGCATCTGGCGCTGCACCGATATCCCGTAAGAGGTTTTTAGCCTGTTCCGTCAGTGACATCTGCATTCGTCTAAGCGTCGTCGTCGGACTTTATACGAACGTGGCTGACTACTCGCCGCACATACTCCAAGCTGCGCGCATGGTTGCGCACAATTGCGAGTTCGCGTTCGTTCTGCGCGACCCCCATCAGATAGACCGTGCCATTTACGGTATCAATTGCGTAGTTGATAGCCTTTATCTTAGCGTCGAAGGTAATCTTCAGGCGTAGCTGCGCCGAAACCCACTTGTCGCGGGCCAGGTCAAGAACACCGCTATCATCCTCTACCCTGATCTCATTGATGACCGTCTTAACACCCTTCACCTTCCAAGCGTGCCGCACCACTTCGACCCGATCCTCTGGTTTACGCACAGTGCCGGTCAAAAGGACGCGGCCTTCATGCACCTTCGCAGCGATCAATTTAAATTTTACGTCGTTGGCAAGATAGGCGCTTGTGATCTTGCCGTGGATGACGGTGTCGTCGATCACGCCGCCCAGACCGCGATCCTGCATGGCTGCGGTGCCAGCAGTCGCGCCGGCACCGACCGCCAAGCCCACACAACCAGATAGTCCGGCGGCCAGCAGCAGAATTGCCACGGAATAAATCGCAAGGATAATTGATGAAGTAGTTGGTCTCATGCTCTCTATCTAACTAGTCCTTCTCAAGTCGCCAAGCGTCAATTATCCGCATAGGTCGAACTCAGGGCGATATAGCCATCACGTCGGAGCTAATCTGCCGTCCCACCAACATCGCTCTGCCAACGATGAACCATTGTACGGCGCGTTGCAGTCGCCCGGGTGGCCAGACCGTCAACTATTACACTGCGGCCGCTCGCATTTGCAGTGTTTTGACTTCGGTTAAGACGAGCACGACGCTGCAAAGCGCGAGTATTTGGTTCCTTTTTAAAGGCGTTCACAGGCGCCGTGCAATCAAACAATGCCCGAGCAAGAGCACTCAGGGGGCACAAGAATTTCGTCAGCGAGCCGCATCGACAAGCGCGCTGTCGGTCATTGGTCGCTAACATCCCTCGCTGCCCAGCAAAAGCGCGCGGGCGTAAACTTCACGGCGTGATCGGCCAGTTGCAATGCTAACAGTCGCAGCAGCGTCGCGGACGCTCATCCTATCGAGCGCATCTCGCAACAATGCGTCCAGATCTTGAGGTTTTGAGGCAGTCTCATCGGCTGGCCCCACCAATACGACGATTTCACCCTTTGGCGGATCGCTCTCTGCATAATGTTTAGCGAGTGTTTCCAAAGAGCCACGGCGGAACTCTTCGAATCGTTTCGTCAATTCTCGCGCGACAACCGCCTCCCGATCACCCAAAACAACAAACATGTCCTGCAAACTGGCCGCCAGGCGTCTGGCCGATTCGAAGAAAACCAGAGTTGCAGAAACAGTATGGACTGACGAAAGCGTGCGCAGGCGGGCCGCCGAACGCACAGGCAAAAAACCGGCAAACAGAAATCGATCTGTTGGAAGCCCAGCCGCAGCGAGCGCAGTCACCGGCGCATTCGCACCGGGCAATGCGGTCACCGTGACACAGTCGTCGATGGCCGCTCGCACCAGCTTGTAGCCAGGATCTGAGATAAGAGGGGTCCCAGCGTCGCTCACCAAAGCGACGATTTCGCCCTGTCGCAAACGGTCAAGCAGCTTCGGTCGCATTTTCGCCGCATTATGCTCGTGATATGCAACGGTTGCCGTGCCAATCTCGTATGCTGAAAGGAGCTTTGCCGTGACCCGTGTATCCTCGCAGGCGATTACGTCCGCCCCCGCAAGCGTATCGACCGCCCGGAAGGTCATATCGCGAAGGTTACCGATCGGCGTCGCGACGATATAAAGGCCTGGTTCCAGTTTATGTACTTTCAAAGGCTAAACGTCATGCGGTTACTAGATTCAATGCGAAATTTGCGTCACAGAGCTGTTATCACGGCCATTGTGCTGTACGGCACCACTGGATGTGTCGAAACCACGTTAAAAGAAGAGCCTAAATTCCGCAATTTAGAACCGACGCCGCAACAATCCGAAAATCCTTTCGAGAAACCAACCCTGCCTCATAAACAAGAGGCGGCAGCGGCTGCCAAAACCAAACAACCACAGGAACAAGCGGAACATAAGTCTGTTAAGCTACCCGCGAAGCCTGCACCGCAGGCGGCAGCTTCCGGAGAGGCTCGGGTGGCTTTGTTGCTTCCGCTAAGCGGACCCAGCGCACCGCTGGGTAAGGCGATGCTGGACGCCGCGCAAATGTCAATGTTTGAGCTCGCGGATAAATCCTTCAACCTCATACCGCTCGACACCAAAGGGACGGCGGCAGGAGCTCAGAAAGCCGCTAACGCTGCAATAAAGGCCCGCGCACAACTAATTCTTGGCCCACTGCACGCAACAGCGGTGCAAGCTGCGGCACCACTCGCTCGCAAAGCCGGTATCTCCATCGTCGCGTTTTCCAACTCGCGCGAGGTTGCTGGAGACGGCGTCTTCATTCTCGGCTTCGTACCGCGGCAACAGGTCAAGGCAGTTGTTGGGTATGCGCTGGCTGAAGGGCTGTCCCGGTTTGCTGTTTTGGCACCGAACGACGCCTACGGTACCGCAACAGTCGAAGCCGCCCGAACGTTCGCAGAATCCGGCAACGGGTCGGTGGTACGCACGATGTACTACGAACCGGACGCCGCCGACCTGTCAGGGCAGGTGAAAGCTTTTTCCAACTACACGGCGCGGCGCCAGGCGTTGCTGGCGCAGCGCAAAGCATTGGAGGAGATAGGCGACGAGATATCGCTGCGCGCTCTGCGACGGCTTGAAAAAGTCGATACAATCGGTCCACTACCCTACGATGCTGTTTTGCTCCCAGAAAACGGGGAACAACTGCGGACCCTATCATCGCTGCTGTCTTACTATGATGTCGATCAGCCGACGGTTCGTCTAATCGGTCTGCGTTCCTGGGGCCTAACACCCAACCTTGGTGCGGAACCGGCTCTGATCGGCGCCTGGTTTGCCGGGTCGCCAGAAATTGAGCGAACACGCTTCGGAATGAGATTCAAAAACGCGTTCGGCCGACCACCACCTCGGTTGGCAAGCCTGGCCTACGACGCGACAGCGCTAGCGGTCATTCTAGCACAAGGCGAGGACGGACCAGATTATTCGCAGGCAGCGCTTACTGAGCAGAGCGGTTTCCTGGGGGTGGATGGAATTTTTCGACTGCGGCCGGAAGGCATCGCCGAACGCGCCTTTACCATCCATGAGGTTACACGAAACGGTGTCGACAAACGTCGCTCGGCACCGCAAAGCTTCAAGCCATTGACGAATTAATTTAGCAAATGCGCGATAACAGCGTCGAGGCGAGTTCGCCCAGCCGCTGTCGTTCGTAAAGATCCTCCAGTCTGCTCCAAAAATTCGTTCCTAATAAGAAATTCTAACCGTACAGGATCAAACGCGTCGTCTAATCCGCGTCCGTGAAAATTGCAAATGCGCGCGATGGGAACGCCTTCGGCTAGCCTTAAGCCCATCAACATCATCTCGGAAAATTGCGTATCCACATCTAGTGGTTCGTCGGCCTCTCCACCGTCCCCTCGCGCTTCGACTTGTCCCAGCCACGCTTCTGGATTACGGATCCGCTGCGTCGCCACCTTCGCTCCATCGAGGGTCAGACGCCCGTGCGCACCGGGACCGATACCCGCATAGTCTCCGTAGCGCCAGTAGTTGAGATTGTGGTGACTTGCCGCGCCGGGAGCCGCATGGTTGGAGATCTCGTAAGCAGGAAGCCCCGCGGCCTCTAATTTGTCCTGCGTCGCTTCGAAAAGGGTCGCAGCCACATCCTCATCTAACGGATCGAGCTTGCCTCGCCGCCACAAGGTATGGAAAGGCGTACCTGGTTCCAAGGTCAACTGATAAACCGACAGATGATCGCCTATATGACACAAGGCCTCATGTAGTTCCCCTGCCCAATCGGCAACGGTCTGTTCAGGGCGCCCATAAATCAGATCGAAGGAATATCGGTCGAATAGCGATGCAGCGGTCCGCACCGCGTTCAAAGCCTCGGCTGCGCTGTGGCCTCTACCGAGGAACTGGAGCGCAGTGTCGTCCAGCGCCTGTACTCCAAGCGAAACTCGGTTCACACCTCCGGCGCGGATTTCCGCTAGCCGAGCCGTCTCAACGGAAGTCGGATTGGCCTCAAGCGTGATTTCCACATCGGGTGCCAGTCCCCAGTGCCCTGCCACCCGGTCCAGCAGCGCTGCAACAGTCGCGGGTGCCATCAGCGAGGGCGTCCCGCCACCGAAGAAAATGCTGGCAACGGTGCGACCAGGGGTCAGCGCCGCAACACTGTCCAATTCTCGCAGCAAGGCGACACGCCAACGTGCCTCATCGATGGTTTCTCGGACATGGCTATTAAAGTCGCAATAGGGGCATTTTGACAGACAGAATGGCCAGTGAATGTATAGCGCGAAGCAGTCTGTCGCATCTGTAGACATAGAGTTAGCTGGTTTCGAAACAGGCGATGACCAGTTTTCGAAAGGCATCCGCGCGATGGCTAATCGTGTGTTTGTGTACCTGATCCATCTCGCTAAAAGTCTCGTCGCCCCCTAGCGGCATGAACATCGGATCGTACCCGAAACCGCGATCACCCTGAGGCGGCCAGACCAACGTACCGTCGACAGACCCTAGAAAGGTTTCAACATGTCCATCAGGCCAAGCCAGCGCCAGTGCGCAAACAAACTGTGCGCTCCTGTCGGGGTTCTCGCCAATCTCCTCCTGCACGCGCTGCATCGCATGCTGAAAATCCTTTTCGGGACCGCCCCACCGCGCGGAGAAAATGCCCGGCGCGCCGTCCAATGCGGTAACGGCAAGACCAGAGTCGTCGGACAAAGCCGGCAGGCCCGATTGGTTCGCAGCCGCTTCCGCCTTCAGGATAGCATTAGCCTCGAAGGTCAGACCATCTTCGACTGGCTCCGGCAGCCCGAGTTCACCCGCCGATACAGGCTCGACATCAAAGGGGCGCAGCAAGTCGTCAATCTCCTGAACCTTGCCCGGGTTGTGGCTGGCCACAACCAGCCGACCGCCATCAAAACGGCGGGTCATGCTTGCAGTGCCGTTTTTTGCAGCACGCCCAACTCATCGACGCCCTTGCGCGCGAGGGCCATGAGAGCAAGAAATTCTTCCTGGGAAAACGGATCGCCTTCGGCCGTACCCTGCACCTCGACAATTCCACCGCTTCCGGTAAAAACAAAATTCGCATCGGCCTGCGCGGTTGAATCTTCCGCATAATCAAGATCAAGTACCGTAGCGCCCTCCCACAAGCCACAGGAGATGGCGGCCACCGAGTTGGTCATCGGGATCTCCGTAATCGCGTCGATCGTTTTCATGTGTTGGAACGCCTGATAGAGAGCAACGTAGCCGCCAGTAATCCCAGCCGTACGCGTCCCGCCATCCGCCTGCAGCACGTCGCAGTCGACCCGTATCTGCCGCTCCCCAAATCCATCCAGCCGTGTCACGGCTCGCAGGCTTCGTCCAATCAGACGCTGAATTTCCTGTGTTCGGCCGGATTCCGCCGCACGGCGCCGATCGATGCGGGTTTCCGTCGACCTTGGCAACATCCCATATTCCGCGGTCACCCAGCCCGCACCCGTATTGCGCAGAAAAGGTGGAACCCGGTCCTCAATGCTGGCGGTGCATAGGACATGTGTTTCACCAAACTTAGCGAGGCACGACCCTTCCGCATATTTTGACACACCAGTCTCCAAGGTAACGTCGCGCAACATATCCGCCATACGGCCAGAGGGTCGTTTCATAAATCGGGTCCTCCGCTGAAGTCCAAGACGGCGGCGACGCTAATCGTTGTTACCGCCACTGTCTAGCGCGATAGCCAGAGTGGTGGCTCCTGCCATTCTTGAAATAACATTTATGCCGGTATCACGACTTATTTGCCGTCATTGACGCCTCAGGGGGGCGTTACTACATTCCGACTTACCATGACCTCGGATTTGAACGAACGTTCCAGA
>PBDC01000024.1 GCA_002717185.1 Rhodospirillaceae bacterium | reverse complement strand
CGGGCATGTCGGCCATTCTCGCCGCCGAAGGCTGTAATGAAGACTTCAGAGGCATGGTCAGCTACGCGCGAGATGAACTCGAACTCGCGGGTGCAGGCGACATAGGCGTTCAGATGCAACACCCGTTCTACTTTCTTTAACGTACCGAGATAGTGCTTCAGCCATGCGAGCGACTGTAGCGCGCAGAGCTGCATTTGACGGCTTGCCTCCACCTCGTCGATTTCCACGCCGACTTTGCCTGGATTGGTTTGCACTCCGCCGACCTTGGCCAACTGCCCTGCTAGGTAGGCTGTTCCATCGTGGATTGTCAGCGGCAGATAATCGAAGGCCGGTGTCTCCGCCGCAGGCACGGTGAGGTTCTGAGAGGCGAGGTTTTGTTCCGGATCCAATGCAGTACTCCTTTGGCGTGGTCGCTAAGTTGCAGCGAAGTTCAACTATTTTATGCTGTATTGGCAAGTGCGGTTGTATCGCCGTAGGCTTTAACTGTTCCGGGGTGAGAGCAGAATCGCACCGTTATGGAATAGGACAGATACGGGGAGGCAGCTATGACTGAAGACACCGCACAAATGACACCGGACGTCACCATATTGGGCGCCGGTATCGTCGGTATCGCGACTGCCCTATCGCTGACGGAGCGCGGCTTCAAGGTGGCAATCATTGACCGTAATCCACCGGCGGAAGGTGCGAGCTATGGCAATGCTGGTTCCCTGTCGCCTTGGTCCTGTGTGCCGCAATCTATGCCTGGGGTCTGGAAGAGTGTGCCGAAATGGCTATTTGACCCGGAAGGGCCGGTCGCGCTTCGGATCGGCTACGCGGCGAAGTTCCTGCCTTGGGCGGTAAAATTCCTGCAGGCGGGGCAGGAACATCGACTGCCAGAGATTGCCGATGCGATGATGGCGCTTACCCGGCCGACGGTGACCCTCTACCGGCATCACCTTGAAGGCACGGGCTTCGAGAATTTGGTGCGCGATTCCGTCTATGTGCATGTCTACCGTAATGGCGATGCCGCCGACCTGTCGAGCCTTGCCTGGCGTATGCGTGCGGAACGACAGGTCCCGCTTGAGGTGGTTAAAGGTGACGCGTTGCGTGAAGTTGAGCCGGCGCTGTCGCCGGAGTTTGAGGCTGCTGTGCTGATCAAGCAGCAGGGCCGCGCACTCGATCCGGGCGGCATCGGCAAGGCGCTGGCGGTGAAGGCGGAGCGGCTCGGTGTCCAGTTCTTGCAGCGCAGCGTCGAGAAGTTGACGCCGTCGGCGGAGGGCGAATGGTATATCGATACCGACCTAGGCTCAGTCGCTGCTAATAAGGTCGTCGTTGCGATGGGTGCTTGGTCGGCTCAACTAATGGCTGATCTAGGGGTGAATGCGCCTCTCGAAGCGGAGCGCGGTTACCATCTAGTGTTCAAAAACCCTGGCGTCACTCTCAACAATGCGATCATGAATGTCGAGCAGAAATTCGTTATCAGTTCGATGAATGCTGGGGTGCGATGCGCCGGGACCGCGGAATTTGCAGGTATCAACGCGGCACCCGACTATCGCCGCGCGCGGGTTTTTGGACGGTTGGCGAAGCGCATGTTCCCGGATCTAAATGTTGACGATTTCGACGAGTGGATGGGCCCTCGCCCCTCAACGCCTGACTCGGTGCCCTATCTCGGTGAGGTGCCAGGCTTTCCGAATTTATTTGCTGCCTACGGCCACGGCCATACGGGCATGACCATGGGTCCACAAACCGGTGAAATCATTGCCCGCTTGATCGCTAGCCAGCCATTGGAAGTCGATATGGCACCCTACCGCATAGACCGGTTTGGTTAGGGTAAAGGCCTCTGGAACTATGCATCCCCACACCACTCTCCGAGGAAGGAGAAGCTTGCATAAGCTTCGCGCGTTAGCGTCCTGCCAACGCTGGTTGAGGTGCATTCAGTTTGCGTCCAAAGGCCTACAACGCTAACAAATAACAACTAGATTACACGGGAGGTTTCGACCGTGACAGCGGATAAATCCGGGTGGGTGATCGGCAAAGTGTTGGACGCGCAGGTTGCTGCACGCGGCGATGCGCGTTTTATCCAGTTCGAGGACGAGCCGGCCTTGACCTTCCGAGAGTTTGACGCTCGCTGCAACATCGTTGGCAACGCCTTTGCAGCGATTGGTGTAGGCTTAGATGAGCCCGTCGCGGTGATGCTCAATAACCGGCTGGAATGTCTTTGGACCTGGATCGGGCTGAGCCGCATTGGTGCGGTGCATGTCGGCATCAACACCGCCTACAAGGGCGCATTTCTAACCCATGTGCTGACCAATACCAAGGCGCGTTTCGGCGTAGTTGAACGCGAGTACCTGCTGTGGTTGGCCGATATAGAGGAGACTGCGCCCTACCTTGAAACCGTCTATGTTCCTGGCCCGCCGCTCTCGTCCGACGACATTCCAGGCTTTGCGCGCATAGAGGTACGCCATTTTGATGAGCTGATGGCGGCGCCAGACACTGTGATCGAGCGCCATGTCACCTATCGCGACACCGGCATGATCATGTTCACTTCTGGTACTACTGGACCGTCCAAAGGCGTGCTGATGCCGCATGGCCATCTTTACTTATTTGGGCTCGGCATGCAGTCGCACATGCGTATGACCGAGGAGGATCGCTATTATATCTGCATGCCGCTTTTCCATGCGCAGGGCATTCTCATGCAGTTCTTCGCTATTTTGATCGCAGGTGGTAGCGCGGTGTTGGTCAAACAATTTCGAGCATCGACGTGGATCGACGAAGTACGCCACCACGAGGCGACCTTGACTAACCTTTTGGGTGTTATGAACGACTTCGTTCTGCGCCAGCCTCCCAAGGCTACTGACCGTGATAATAAACTACGCATGATCAGCGCTGTGCCGGTCACGGACGAAACTCAGACCGCGCTGCGTCAACGCTTTGACGTGCCTAAGTTCAATGAACTGTTCGGAATGACCGAATGCAATCTCCCGATTATACGGCCTTACGATGCGCCGGATGAGGCGGGCTGCTCTGGCAAGGTATGGGACGAACATTTTGAGGTTATTATCGCCAACCCGGATAACGACGACGAACTGCCCATGGGCGAGGTGGGCGAGATCTTGATCCGGCCAAAACAGGCATTCTGCTTTATGCAGGGTTATAATGGCATGGCAGACCGCACCGTCGAGACTTGGCGCAATCTGTGGTTCCATTCCGGTGATGCGGGCCGCATGGATGCGCGCGGTTATGTCTGGTACATCGACCGCATTAAGGACACTATCCGCCGTCGCGGTGAGAATATCTCTTCGTATGAAGTCGAGGCGGTACTACTGGAACACCCAGCGGTCGCAGAGGCTGCAGCGGTTGCGGTGCAAGCGGATGAGGGCGGTGAAGATGAGGTGCTGGCTTGCCTGGTGTTGAAGCCGGATGCGGACCGCCCGGCACAGGCAGCGGTACTAGATTTTTGTAGTCCGCGCATGCCTTATTTCGCCGTGCCTCGATATGTGGAGTTCCTCGACGAAATCCCCAAGACGCCCTCGGCCAAGATCCAGAAGAACAAATTGCGCGACCGTGGGCTGAGCGATGCGGTCTGGGACCGGGAGGCCGTGGGCTACAAGGTAAAAAGATCGTGAATAGAACAAGCGACTGGTATCCGAAACGGACGATGGGGCTGCTGCTCGACAAGGCTGCTGCAAAATGGGGCGACCGCGAGGCTATTATTTATAAGGGCGATAGCTGGGCCTTCGCTGACTGGAAGCGTGAGACGGACCGGCTGGCTAAGGGGCTGATCGCCTATGGTGTCGAGCCGGGGGATAGGGTCGCAGTATGGATGGTGAACCGGCCGGAGTGGCTGTTCATTATGTTTGCCATCGCCAAGGTCGGCGCTTGCATTGTGCCGCTCAATACTCGTTACCGTACTGACGACCTCGCCTATACCTTGGCGCAGTCGCGCAGTTCCCTCCTAATTTCGGTCGACAGGTCGGGGCCGGTTGACTACCGCGCTATGCTAGCCGACGCGATGCCGGACATCGGCCATGGCAGCGGCGATGCGCTTGAGCTCGAGGCCTTCCCAGAGTTGCGCCGGATTGTCTTCCTCGGCGACGAGCGCCTGCCGAATACGACAAGCTGGGACGACATGTTGGTCGCCGGTGGAGCGGTCTCCGCTCCTGATCTGCAAGCTCGTGCGGATGCGGTCAATCCGGACTCGCTGCTTATGATTGGCTACACTTCGGGTACAACCGGTCACCCCAAGGGAGTGATGCAGGGTCATATCGTCATCCGCAACGTCCATGAACGGGCCCAGCTGCTCGGCATGAGTTTCGAGGACGTGCATCTGAATTACCTGCCAATGTTCCACTTGTATGGCTACAGCGAGCTAGCGATGATCTCGGTTATCTCCGGCGCCAAGCAAGTTTTGATGGATGCGTTCGACGCTGACGAAGCGCTGGATACCGCTGAACGCGAGAGGGTGACTATTATGCATGGTTTCGAGGCACACTGGCTGGACTTGCTGACCGCGCAGGAAAAACGTCCACGCGAGCTCAAACTTCGTTTTGGCACGCTGCCGTCTGGCGTCGACAGCACCATCCCCATCGCCGAGAAGGTACAGGACTTATTCGGCCCGACCATTTCCGGTTACGGTATGACCGAAGCTTGGGCCTTCATCACGGTGACCAATCTGGGCCACAGCCGCGAACAGCGGGTGAACGCGTCGGGCTACCCAATGAACGACTACGAATTCCGAATCATTGATCCGGAGACGGGTGAAGACCAGCCGACTGGTACCTCGGGCGAAATTCTTATCCGTGGTTACGCGGTGATGAAAGGGTATTGGGACAAGCCAGAGGCGACGAAGGAAGCAATTGACGAAGACGGCTGGTTACATTCCGGCGATATGGGCCTGTTTCGCGAGGACGGCCATATGGTCTTCCAGGGTCGCTACAAGGACATGTTGAAGGTCGGCGGTGAAAATGTCTCGCCGGCAGAAATGGAGGCCTATCTGCGCGCCATGCCGGAGGTCCTCGACGCCGCCATTGTATCCTACCCGGACCCCCGGTTGACAGAAATCCCGGTAGCCTTCGTACTAGCCAGCGGCGAAGAGGAGGTCGTCCCAGAAGATATAATCGGCCGTTGTAAGGGGCGGGGTGCCAGCTTTAAGATTCCGCGCCACGTTATCAAACTTGCCGAGTTTCCAATGACCCCGTCGGGTAAGGTGCGGAAGATAGAACTGCGCGCGAAGGCACTGGATATATTGGGCATTCCGGGAACGGGGCAGCCAAGGGATGGCTGAGGCCGACTTAACTGCCAAAAAAAGCGCAAAATTTGCCGTTTAGTTATACATTTTCCCCTGCATAGCTATTGAAAATGTCTCGAAGAAAAATCGGTGATCTTGCCACGATATGGGTTTATCCACCTTCGGTTTGAATTCAAAGATTGCAGTAATCATGACCCAAGTAATACGCCTAAAATTTTTGGCCCGGTAATATTTTCGCTTCTCGGCGCTTCCTTTTATTGCGCTGGTATTGTCATTAACATAATTGAAGATGGGATAGTCATTGGGTGAGTGTCGGATCTGGTGCTGGCGACTTTATGACAATCTGTTTCTGTTGGCGCCCAAGTTAAAATGCCGAAAAATTCTTTCATACGTCCAACGCTTCGTGCGCCGGATCCGGATCCAGTTCGACGCCGTTCACCGTCATGGCCAGCATTGCGTAATAGCCGATGCAGGTCGTGAGTTGTACGTATTCGTCGGTGCCGAGCCGATCCATAACCGCCTTTGCCATTGGTTCTTTTACTCGGTTGTTCCGCAGCAACTGGCGGGTGAAGTTAATAATCTCCAGGTCCTCCGAAGGAACGCCGTCAGAGCGATCGTCGCGGATGGCATCAATGGTCGTGCGGGGAATGTCCCGTTCGGCGCCGATAACGCCCTGGATGCCCCAGACATATTGCGCTTGAAAGTGGTGACCGACGGTCAAGGCGGCCAGCGTGCGGGTGCGCAGCTCTAAGGTGCCCTCCCAGCGCACCAGGGTTCCGAGATGCGCGACCCGCTCGGCCCATTCCGGAGCGTGCATCCAGACGGAGAAAGGGCCGTCGAGTGATTTGCGTGTGTCGACGATTGTCTCCGCGATCTTGCGTGCCTCACCACTCAGATCGTCGGGGGATTTCAAGACAGGGATGCGGGCCATGGGACCTCCTTGATATGTATTGCAGG
Organism: Rhodospirillaceae bacterium; assembly: GCA_002717185.1. The sequence continues at coordinate 20,125 of PBDC01000024.1, read as the reverse complement.
ATCATTCTCTCAGCCGAGCCAGGACGTCATCTAACGTCTAGAAGGGAGCTTGTCGTGTCGTCAAATTTAGATATTTTGATTTAATAATTCTTTCAATACTAAAATCGTTCGTAACTAAATAGATGTTTAGCAATCTTTTTTGGCTGTTCCACCAATTTGAAACACACGAGCGTTTTACGGTCTTTCAAGCCACCCTGTAGAACCCAATCGTCACTATACCGATCTGGGCATACTCTTTGGCTATAAGATAGGCTTCCGAGGCTTCGACCGCATCGCGAAACGTATCGAGATCTTGCGGTTTAGGGCACAGGCGACTGCCGTTGCTGAGCGCGCGGAACGTTTCGGTTGGCTCATAGGCATAGGTCAGTTTGAGCTGCCACACCCTTTGCTCACGGCACCCGAAGGTCAGCTGTCGAGCGAGATTGAGTTCGAAATGCTCACCTTCGCCCCAATCGACTGCACCCCATTCGAATATCAATATGTCGCTGCCCGCATTCAGTGAACAGCCTTCTGCGCGTTCCTCGCAATAGAAAGCGAAGAATGCGATAATTGTTGAGTCGAAACGCAGCACGTCGATATTGACGCCCTGTTGAATAAAAAAGGCGCGGCACGCATCGAGTGCTTTCGTGGGCGCAAACATATCGACCTTAACCGGTGGCGAGAAACTCCACAGCCGCGTTGATGCCCCCCTTCTCGTAAGGGATGCCAGTCGCCTCTAGTGACGCCTCGACACCGGCAAGTGCTCCTAGAATCATCGGCTCCTTCAGGTAGCCCATATGGCCAATACGGAAGGCCTTACCGCGCGTATTTCCAAGGCCGGAGCCCAGCGAGACGTCAAATTTTTCGCGGCTGATCATGCGTAATTTGTCTGCATCGTACCCTTCAGCGACGAGGATTGTGGTGACCGAATTGGAGCGTTCCTCGGGCACCAATGCGTTAAGATTGAGAGCGTTGGCGCGGCTCCAGACGGCAACAGCGGAGCGCACTGCTTCCGCCAGACGGCGGTGCCGTTCGAAAGCGTTATCGAGCCCTTCCTCCAGGACCATGTCCAGCCCTTCGCGCAGGGCAAATAGGAGATGTTCTGGTGGGGTGCCGCAGAACCAGCGATAATAGGCTTCTTCCATCCGCCGTTCCCAATCCCAGTAAAGCCGCGGTAGCTTGGCTGTCTTGCATGCTGCGAGTGCTTTGGCACTGACCGCGTTGAAGGCGAGGCCTGGTGGTTGCATTAGGCCCTTTTGTGAGCCGCCGACCGCGACATCGATACCCCATTCGTCCATACGAAAATCGACCGTGCCGAGTGCTGCCACCGTATCGACCATGTAAAGCGCTGGATGCTTGGCGTTATCGATCGCGCGCCGCAGCGCGGCCAGGTCGCTGGTGATGCCAGTAGCCGTATCTGTATGGACGGTTAGGACAGCCTTGATCTCATGGCCCTTGTCTTTATGTAAGCTGTTCTCAATTGAGTCCGGACTAATTGCATGCCGCCAGTCACCGGGCGCTTCGACGACCTCGACCCCGAAGGCCTCTGCCATTTCCGCCCAGTTCTGGGTGAAATGGCCGCTCGTTGGGACTAGCACCTTATCTCCAGGCGAGAGGGTATTGACCAGCGCTGCTTCCCACGCACCATGACCATTACTGGCAAAGCAGATGACTTCGCTCTCAGTGCGGAACACCTTTTTTAGGTCCGCAAAGCAGCTTTGTGTCATCGCAAGGAAGTTTGGGTCTGTGAAGTCGACTGCTGGCTGCAGCATGGCGCGTAACACACGTTCCGGGATGTTCGTAGGGCCAGGTGTGTGCAGAAAATTACGACCAGATGATACTGTCATTAACGCTATCCTCAGGGCAGCTAGGTGCGCGTCGTTCTTTTGCGATGCGACTGCCCACCAAAAGGGGAAGAAGTGAAACAGAGTTGCTCGTCCCGGTTCTTAACCTGTTTCTCGTTGGAGGGAAAGCGAGCAGCGATCAAATGAGCGGGAGGAACTGCCTCGCCGCGGCATCAATTGAACATTCGACCGTTTCGTGATCGAGGAGAGGTTGGTGGATCGAGATCCAGCCGTCATAGCCTTCAAGTTTAAGCGCTTGGAGCAGCAGGGAGGGGTCGATACCCGAAGGATCGTTTAGCGGCACGAATCGGACGCCGACGGCCCCCCGGCTCCGGGTCTCGAAGATCACAGGCGATTCGGGATCGAGGCGAATATTTTGAAAATAGGCGTTAAAAATATGCGGCGCCAATCGCGCTATAGTGTATGGCCCATAATCCTCGCCACAGGCTAGCAGGTTGGCTGGTTCGTAGGTTACCCCGAAATTTGGTCGATCGACCCGCCGTATTGTTTCGAGCGCTCCGTCGACGGTTTCGAACAGAGAACCCCAATGCATTTGGTGACTGAGCCGTATTCCCCGTTCGGCCGCTATGTCCGAGGCTCGGCGCGCTTCATCTATATCCGTTTCATTGTGCATCATTACGCGGACCAAGTTGCTGCCAAGTGCTGTGGCCAGGTCCAGATAAGGCGTTATGTTCCGCAAAACGGCCGTCGCCTCCGAATTATTGATCGCTAGCGGCAGGTCGCCAGTCACCATAGAGACGCGCAAACCAAATCCGTCGAGCAATTGTCGCACCGCAGCTACCCGCGATACCGAAGAGGAGATATGAAGGACGGACGCGCGCATGGACAACCCGGAAAACCCTGCTGCATTGGCGCTCGCTGCGACAGTCTCGATAGGCACAGCGGCAATATCCTTACGCCTTGGCGATTCCGCTATTCGTACAGAAAGAGAAAGTTTCATAAACGGGCTCAGGTCTTCTTTCGCGCCTTTTGTTTGGCGGCAAAGGATTTCGCCGCCTCCTCTAGTCGTCCCGACGCTGCGATCAAAGTATTCAGTTGTTTGCCCATCACCAGCGCATCGTCTAGAGGCATATTGACCGTTGCACGGTGCGACTCCTTTGTCAGAGAGACCGCGTGGGGATCTCGCTCAAGCAAGCGTGCTACGAATGCGGCCTCGATATCGGCCAATTCGTCGGAGCTCTTAGCCAAGCGGTTGAGCAATCCCATGCTGAAAAGCCGCTCGGCATCGACCAGATCACCGAAGACCAAAAGTTCCAGCGCCAGGCGTGGTCCGACGAGTTTGGACAAGACGGGAGTATTGATGGCGGCCGGAAAACCGTTTTGCATTTCCATAGCGCCGAACTTTGCTCGCTTTTCTGCCAGCACGAAATCGCACGCCATAGCCAAGGTAAAGCCGCCGGCGACCGCATAACCACGAACGACGGCAATTGTTGGGGTTCCTGCGCGGTGAAGCAGGTGGAAAATTCGGGTCCAGGCCGTATCCGCTTCCAACGCTGGGACGAGGGCGCCAGCACCACCGGCGGCGTCGAGGTCACGACCGGCACAGAATTGGTCGGAGGCCCCCTTTATGACTAGACAGTGGCATTCGGGATCCGTATCGCACTCTGCGATGGCGTTAGCCAACGCACCAATCATGGACCAATTCAGTGCGTTACGCCGATCCGGCCTGTCGATGATTATCGTGCTTAAATTTCCGTTGCGGGAGACGCTGATCATGCAACTTCTTTGGCGTCACTAATATCGCTGTTGTTGTATCGGGCTATTGCCTTAACTGTAAGGAAAATAGAACGACGGACTGTCGCGTCTGGAATCGCCCGATACGCTTTCACGAATTCTTGGACCTTCGGCTCGTCAAACGGATTTTCGTGCGGTGTGATGGAAGGTGGCGTCGCCTGGGCGGCGGCTTTCATGTAGTCCGGCATTTCGTCAAAGAAGAAGGATACTGGTACATCCAGAAGTTTTGAAAATTCGTGGAGCTTACTCGCGCTGATACGGTTTGTTCCTTTTTCATATTTCTGGAACTGTTGAAAAGACAGTCCCACGCGCTCGGCAATATAAGTCTGGCTATAATCCATCGCAACACGCTGATATCGGAGACGGCCTCCGACATGGCGGTCAATTTCGCGAATTTCTTCCTTTGTCAGCTTATTACGCTGCGCAGGCATTCGGTGCCTCCCAAAACAAACTTTTAATAAATTCAACATAGCACAAAATCGGATACTTCGCGATGCAGAAGTGCGATCCCTGTTGTGGTACCAAAATACCTTAAGCATAGAAATTTGCTCGGTGAGTAATGCAGTTACAGGCAATTGAGGAGTATCTTTTATTGCCGGTCGGTCGGCCTTATCGCCTAGACTATAACTCTCAAGAATACCCAGTAATGGAGGCCCCATGAGTGACAATCCAACTTCGATGCGTGTACCCGATGCTGGCGTGCGATCGCTTTTTACCCTCGAATCTCGTTGGCAAGCATGGCTTGACGTCGAGGCCGCGTTGGCGAAAGCGGAGGCTGAACTTGACGTAATTCCTCAAGACGCTGCAGCGGTCATCGTCGAGAAATCTAAGCTCGATTTGCTAGACAGAGCTAATATCGAAGAGGGCTTGATCAGAACCGCGCATCCCCTGGTGCCCCTGATCTGGGAACTCGCGCGGGTCTGTGGCGAGGAAGCGGGCGGTTATGTCCATTGGGGGGCCACAACACAGAATATCACACAGACTGGTCAGCTCCTGTTACTGCGTCAGGCTCATAAAATCTTTATCGGCCAATTAGGGCGAATTTTGTCGGTGATGGCGGACTTGGCCGAACGCACTAAGGATATGGCGCTACCGGGCCGAACCCATGGTCAGCATGCCGTACCTGCGACGTTTGGGTTCAAGGTGGGCAACTGGATCGACGAGTTGTGTCGCCATGTCGAACGGTTCCGCGAGGTAGAACCACGCGTTTTCGTTGCCATGCTCGGCGGCGCGGCGGGTACTTTTGCATCTTTCGGCGATTTGGGGCCGAAGATCCAGGCTGGCATGGCAGTGCACCTGGATATGAAGCCCATGTCGGCACCGGCACGTACCATCGGTGATCACCAAGCTGAATATGTCTGTCTACTGGGTATGTTAGCGTCGACATGCAGCAAAGTCGCACGCGAGATATATACCCAGATGAAGCAAGAATTCGGCGAGGTGGAAGAACCGGTGCCGCCGGGTACCGTTGGCAGTAGCACCATGCCGCAGAAACGAAATCCGAAGCTGACCCAGGACATGGTTGCCGCCGCGGCGCAGGTTCGCGCCTTGGTTCCGTTGGCTTTGGAGGCAATGCAGACGGAGCATGAGGCGGACCGAACTACCAGCCTCATGATCAGCCATGCGCTCCAGGATGCATGCGGTCAGATCGGCGATATTCTAAGCCGGATGGAAACCATGCTCGAAGGTCTACAGGTTGATGAGGCCCGTATGCGCCAAAATTTGGACTTGTCCGGCGGTTTGATCATGGGTGAAGCGCTCATGTTGTCCCTTGGCGCCAATATCGGACGCCAAGAGGCGCACGACGCGATCTATGATGCGGCCCAAGCGGCGGCGACGACCGACGAAACTTTTCAATCATTGCTGGCTAAGGACGACACCGTCCGAGCTCATATGAGCACGGACCAAATTGCAGAGTTACTCGATCCCACTGCTTATACCGGCCAATGCGCGGCCATTGCCATCGAACAGGCGGCGCGTGCGCGGGAAGTGGCGAAGCGCTTGGAAGGGATCGCGAGCTAGTAAGTGAGGGAACGGATGAAACTGGTCATCCGTTCCAAGACTAGTTCACGCGCTTGCAGATGCGGCACGTGACCGCAGGAAGGCACGATCATGTCATNAACNGGGCCTCNCACGCCGCNTACGATCGCCTTGATCTGCGCTTCNGTACCGTATTCATCATCCGCGCCTTGGATTGCCAAAAGTGGACAGGCGATGTCGCTAAGTGATGGCTCAATATTCCAATTGCGGAACCAAGAGGCACTCCACATTTTCGACCAGGCTCCAAACATGGTGGCTGTCTGATCTCCGTGGTAGCGTTCCAATCGGCTGCGAAACCCTTCGTCTAGCCAGGCTTGTTTTGCAGCTTTGACCCCGGCAAGGGATTCTGGCTCGACGAAGACATGGGCTGCTTCGGTGATCACACCGCGCACTGGTGTTCTCCCAGCGTGTAACAGGGCGATCGTACCGCCGTCCGAATGGCCAACCAGGATAACGTCGGATAGACCGCACGCGGAATGTAGCGCGGGCAAGACGCAGTGGGCTTCGATCTCGAAAAAACTGAGGTCACGGTCCTTGTCTTCTGAGCTGGAATCGCCATGACCAAAGCGATCGTAAACCAGTGCTGGACAGCCAGCAGTGGCCGCCAGCACGCCCGGATAGTCCTTCCACATGCCAATACAACCGAGGCCTTCGTGTAAAAATACGAGGGTTGGCGCGCCGATTTTCGCATTTTCGGGCACGATCCGTCGGATGGCAAGCATGCGACCCAGCACTACGACGTGAGACACTTCGTCGTGGAAGCTGGCAGTCGCAATGATTTTGTCGGACATTGTTTTTTTGACTTTTTGGATGCGCTTGGTTTCGCCTCCGGGTCTCAGAAACCCTGGAGAGTGATAGCCATCACGTTAAGCCGAGGTGTCTAGCATGACCAGAGAAATAGTGCCGTGTTGCTAGTTGTTTGAAAAGGCGAGTTAGGGCAATCTAATTTTTGCATAATGCGGTGAGGGGCTTTGGCCTTACTTGGCCGCTTGACCTTTGGTCCGGTAGAAGCTACGAGTGCGAAAACTTTCACCGGCAATCAATGCTGGGATAACAAGTCGCAGGACAGGGAAACGGGAATGGCGGCGCAATTCTGCGCGTAACCGCTTATGAAAAATTTTTGTCGGTAGCGCCCCGAAACGAAGGAGCTGTGTTTGATGACAGCGAATCCTGATCTTACCGTCAACGACACCGGACCGAAGCTTCTCCTGTGGAACGCGAAGGAGCGGGCGGATCGCCCGGCCATGCGCGAGAAGTATCTCGGAATCTGGCAGACTTGGTCCTGGAGCGAAATGGCTGGCGAGGTCGAGGGTATTGCTGGTGGCTTTAAAGCGCTGGGCCTGGAACGCGGCGATCGCATTTCTATTATTGGTGACAATCGGCCACGGCTTTATTGGTCAATTATTGCTGCACAGTCTCTCGGCGCGGTTCCTGTCCCGGTTTACCAGGATGCCGTCGCAGAGGAGATGCAATACATCCTGGAACACGCCGAATCGCGCTTTATCGTCTGCGAAAATCAGGAGCAGGTGGATAAGGTGCTTCAGATTAAGGACGAATGCCCAAAGATCGATACTTTGGTCTACGCAGACGATCGTGGGATGCGCGATTACACGCAGCCCTATCTGCACAATTTTGATGATGTTGTCGCACGAGGTCGCCAATACAACTCTGATTGCCCGGATTTCTATCAGGAGGAGGTAGCAAAGGGGCAGGGCGCTGACACCTCCATCATGCTTTACACTTCCGGCACGACTGGTCGTCCCAAGGGCGTGGTGCTGACCTACGACAACATCCTAAAGACGGCTTACAACGCGGTGAAGTTCGAAGGCTTGCGGGAAACCGATGAGGTTTTGGCCTACCTGCCGATGGCGTGGGTTAGCGACCACATCTTTTCTTATGCCCAGGCTCTGACGTCGGGGCTTTGCACGGCTTGCCCGGAATCCTCGGATACCGTTTTGATCGATCTGCAGGAATTGGGGCCGACCTACTTCTTCGCGCCGCCACGGATTTTCGAAAATTTTCTAACATCGGTGATGATTCGTATAGAGGATGCTGGCGCACTTAAGCGCAAGATGTTCCACTACTTCATGGATGTCGCGCGGAGGGTCGGGCCCAAGCTGCTCGACGGTGAGCCTGTCGGGTTTGGCGATAAGTTTTTGTACGGGCTCGGTAATTTTCTGGTCTACGCGCCATTGAAGAACGTGCTTGGCTTCACTCAGGTGCGGCTAGCCTACACGGCGGGCGAGGCGATAGGTCCGGAAATTTTTAATTTTTACCGCAGCATCGGTCTGAATTTAAAACAGCTATACGGTATGACTGAGTCGAGCGTGTTCGTGACCATACAACCGAACAACGAGATTCGTATGGATACCGTCGGTAGGCCGATTGACGACGTCGAAGTCCGCATCGAGGACAATGGCGAAGTTGTCTTCAAAAGTCCCGGTATTTTCCAGGAGTACTACAAGAATCCGGAAGCGACTGCTGAGACCAAGACAGAAGATGGATGGTGTCGCACTGGCGATGCCGGCTTCTTCGACCAGGAAGGCCATTTGCGTATCATCGACCGGGCGAACGATGTCGGAAAACTTAACGATGGTTCGATGTTCGCGCCGAAATATATCGAGAACAAGCTGAAGTTTTTCCCGAATATTTATGAAGCCGTAACATTCGGCAACGAGCGGGACCATGTCGCTGCCTTCATTAATATCGACCTGAACGCGATGGGTAATTGGGCGGAACGACAACGAATTGCTTATGCCAGCTACCAGGAGCTTAGCAGCCTAACGCAGGTCTACGAGATCATTCGCTCCCACGTCGAAAGCGTCAATGCGAGCTTGGCGGAGGACCCGCAACTCGCCGGCTCTCAGATTAAACGGTTTCTTATCCTTCATAAACAGTTGGACGCCGACGATGGTGAGTTAACACGCACGCAGAAGGTTCGCCGCCGAACGGTTGCAGAGAAATATGGCGTGTTGATAGACGCACTCTATTCGGACAGAGACCATTGTGAAATTGAAACTGAGGTGACATTCGAAGACGGCCGTAAGGGTTCCGTAAAAGCAGATTTGATGATCTTTGACGTCACCACGTCGTCCACTTCCATGTCGCAGGCCGCAGAATGAAGGATTTGATGAGTCAAGATGCGACAGTCGAACAGACGATTGTTGGGCGACCGGATCATACTGCTGAAATTTTGCTATCGGTGGATAATGTCACATTGAATTTTGGTGGCGTCAAAGCGCTGCAAGATGTCAGCTTTGACATCAGGCGCGGTGAAATTCGCGCTATCATAGGCCCAAACGGCGCTGGAAAATCGTCGATGCTCAATGTCATAAACGGTTTCTACCATCCCAGCGAAGGAACGATCACCTACAAGGGGGAGGCCCGTTCTGACATGCGGCCTGCCGTAGTCGCACGGAGCGGCATTGCACGCACATTTCAGAACATCGCCCTGTTTTCCGGAATGTCCACGTTGGACAATATTATGACCGGTCGGAACACCATGATGAACCGGAACTTCTTGTGGCAGGTGCTGCATCTTGGCCCCGCCAAAGAGGAAGAATTGGCGCACCGAGCGAGGGCCGAAGACGTGATCGATTTTCTTGAGATCCAGGCGATCCGCAAAGTTCCAGTCGGCCGGCTACCTTATGGGCTCCAGAAGCGGGTCGAGTTAGGCCGAGCATTGGCTGCCGAACCAGAATTGCTGTTGCTGGATGAACCGATGGCAGGCATGAACACCGAGGAAAAAGAAGATATGTGCCGCTTCATCCTCGACGTAAATGACGAATTCGGCACGACGATTGCGCTTATCGAACACGATATGAGCGTTGTGATGGATATTTCGGACCGAGTAGTCGTGCTTGACTACGGTGTCAAGATAGCTGATGGCACGCCAGACGATGTGCGCAGTAACCAAAATGTGATCGACGCCTACCTCGGCGTTTCCCACGACTGAACCGCCGACACTCTGATGGTTGGAAAATAGGCGATGGATTTTCTCTATAATGTAAGCGTCGACCCGATCCTGCAGATCGTTGAGGATCCGGTCTTCTTTATTCAGGTGATCGCCGAAGGCCTGATGGCCGGGGTGATGTATTCGCTGGTCGCACTTGGCTTCTGCCTGATCTACAAGGCGTCCGGCGTCTTCAATTTCGCTCAAGGTATTTTTATCGTCTTCGCGGTAATGTGTATGATTACCGTGTTTGAGTACGGCGTCCCGATCATCCCGGCGGTGATCATCGCCTTCCTGGCTATGGTGGCTCTGTCCTGGGCGATCGAGAGGATCGTATTGCGGAACATGGTGAACCAGGAAGAGATCATCATGTTCATGGCCACCATCGGTCTTAGCTTCTTTCTGGAAGGTTTCGGCCAGACCATCTTTGGCGGAGACTCGAAGCTTGTTCCGGTCGAGGCCCTGCATCTCGGGCGAGACGCCCTCATCGTCCCGATGTTTGGCAGTTCAATCCGCCTCCAGGAATTGGATCTCACAGCCGGTGTCATCGCCGCGCTTCTGGTCGGCATCTTGGCGCTGTTCTTCCAGAAAACGCCGGTTGGACGTGCGCTGCGTGCTGTAGCGGACGACCATCAGGCGGCTCTGTCAGTTGGAATTCCGTTGCAATGGATGTGGGTCGTGGTCTGGTCGGTGGCGGGCCTGGTGGCTTTGGTCGCCGGCATCATGTGGGGCGCCAGTAGTAGTGTCGATTTCAGCCTTGTCGTCATCGCCCTAAAAGCGCTGCCGGTCTTGATTCTGGGCGGGTTCACCTCGGTCCCTGGCGTCATCGTTGGTGGTTTGATTATCGGGGTTGGCGAAAAAATCGCGGAGATCTACTGGGGCGACGCGCTTGGCGGGTCAATCGAGGAATGGTTCGCCTATGTTCTGGCTCTGGTCTTCCTGATGTTCCGGCCGCAGGGCCTGTTCGGCGAAAAGATTATCGAGAGGGTTTAGGCCATGATTTACCGTGAAGGCGGCCAAATCAAAACGAGTTACGCAGCTGATCAGCAGTTATTCCCAATCAACCAGGACCGGTGGTTTGTTTACGGGTTTATCATTTTCCTGTTCGTGATTCCGCCGTTATTTGCTACCGAGTATCATTACGAGGTTATCCTTTACCCTATATTATCCTTGGGTCTCGCCGCGCTGGGCTTAAATATTCTCACAGGATATTGTGGCCTGATCTCTCTAGGAACAGGCGGTTTCATGGCCATTGGCGCCTATTCAGCCTTTAAAATTACAACGGCATTTCCAGACCTTAACATCTTTATCGTTTTTATTTTGGCAGGCTTGATTTCTGCGCTTTTCGGGATCCTGATTGGTCTGCCAAGCCTGCGTATTAAGGGTTTCTATCTAGCCGTTACAACGTTGGCGGCGCATTTTTTTGTTGAATGGGCAATTAATCGGATCGATTGGCTGTCCAATTACAGCCCTTCCCACACAATTGGCGGTCCACCTCGCGATATGTTTGGGATTACAGTGATGGGTCCAGAGGCTAATCCAGCTGCGAAATACATCATAATGTTGATCGTCGTGGTCGCCCTGGGCTTCGTTGCCAAGAACCTCGTCCGCGGTCGAGTGGGGCGCAGTTGGATGGCAATCCGAGATATGGATATCGCAGCTGAGCTTATCGGTATCAAACCCCTGCAGACTAAGCTCCTAGCTTTTGCGATCAGTTCTTTCTATATCGGCGTCTCCGGAGCGCTGTATGTTTTGATGTATCTAGAAAGCGTGGACCCAGAGGCTTTCGAAATACTAACGACATCGTTCCCTGTATTGTTCATGATTATCATCGGTGGTCTTGGTAGTATTATGGGCGCTTTTATGGGAGCGGCCTTCATCGTATTGATTCCGGTATTGCTTCGAAATCTGTTTCCAGCACTCGGAATAGACATAGCGTCCCACGTAATTCAGCATATTGAATTCATGCTGTTTGGCGGGCTAATTGTGTTTTTTCTCATTGTTGAGCCGAACGGTCTTGCTCGGCTTTGGCAAATAGTGAAAGAGAAGTTACGTCTGTGGCCATTTCCTCATTAAATTTACAGGATTATTTTGGATTGCACGGTGATTTCCTATGAAATTAAGTCCGTGTTACAGTTCACTAATAAAAAAATTAATAGAACAGGTTAACCAGCTTCATTGTCCAAGGAGGATTACATGAAACTTAGAAATCTTGCGATTGGGTTGTTAGCGGCCGTCGCGACCGTTGGCGCCATTGAGAGCACGCCAGTGCTCGCTAAAGATTCCATCTTCATTCCGGTCTTTAGCTATCGTTCCGGTCCCTTTGCCCCAGGCGGCGCAAAAATCGCTAACGGTTATACGGACTATTTCAAGCTGCTTCAAAAACGCGATGGTGGCGTTGAAGGTGTCGAAATAAAATTTGAGGAATGCGAGTTTGGATACAAAACAGACCGCGGCGTAGAATGTTATGAGCGTTTGAAGAGCAAGGGCAGTATCCTCTCGCACCCAAACAGCACAGGATTAGTCTACAAACTGGTCCCGAAAGCACCGATTGACGAAATTCCGATTCTGTCGATGGGCTACGGCATGAGCGGCGCCGCGGATGGCCGATATTTCCCATGGGTTTTCAATTTTCCGACAAGCTATTGGTCGCAAGCTTCGGCCTTCATTAAATATGTCGGTGCCGAATCCGGAGGTATGGACAAACTAAAAGGCAAGAAGATCGGCCTTATTTTTCTCGAATCCGGTTATGGGCGTGAGCCAATTCCCTTGTTCAAAAAACTTGGCGAAAAATACGGCTACACATTCAAGCATTGGGCTGTTCCTGGCAAACAGATGGCTGATCAACGTAGCCAATGGCGAAAAATCACGCGGTGGAACCCGGACTACCTATTTATCTGGGGATGGGGTGTCATGAACCCGACTGCCGTTTCCCGCGCTCATGAATTTGGTTTTCCAATGAACCGTTTCATTGGCGTCTGGTGGTCTGGTGATGAGTTAGATACTAAACCGGCAGGTCCAAAGGCAAAGGGTTATCGAGCTGCCACCTTCCATGCGCCTGGTGCCTTTGCCGAGGTGCACAAGGATCTTTTAAAGCATCTCTATGGCGGTGATGAAGCCGCAGCGAAGAAAAACAACTTCGGCGACGTTCTTTACAATCGTGGTATGTTTAACGCGATGCTCGTCATCGAGGCAGCCCGCACCGCTATCAAAAAATTTGGTACTAAAATTACCGGAAAAGAGATGCGCTGGGGTTTAGAAAACCTGGATCTTAGCGAAAAACGTCTTGCCGAAGTGGGGATGTCCGGTTTTGGCAAGCCCATCAAAGTTTCTTGCGCTGATCACGAAGGTAGTGGCCCGGTGCTTTTCCAAGAGTGGACTGGTTCAGAGTGGAAGATAGTTTCAGATTGGGTCAAACCAATGACATCAACCGTCCGTCCAATGCTTGAAGAAGCGGCAGCTACTGAAGCTAAAAAGTGGAACTATAAGAAACGAGACTGTAGCTAAAGCACCGCGGCACTTCGGTGCCTGATAAAGAATATGCGGAGTGCCGGTCACGCGATCGCACTCCGCATTTTTCCGGCCCATTCGTTAAAAGATTTTCAAGCGTCACCCTGGAACCGGACTATCAGCTATGAGCGAAAACGGCCAAACCATTCTGTCCGTCAATAATATTGAGGTCATTTACAACCACGTCATATTGGTCCTGAAAGGCGTATCGTTCGATGTGCCTAAAGGTGGGATCGTGACGTTGTTGGGAGCAAACGGCGCCGGTAAGACCACGACACTTAAGGCGATTTCCAACCTGCTGAAGGCTGAGCGCGGCGACGTTACTAAGGGATCTATCGAATATCTTGGTGAGCGGATCGACTTGTTGACACCGCATGATTTGGTGAAGAAGGGCGTCATCCAAGTCATGGAAGGCCGGCACTGTTTTGAACATCTCACTGTGGAAGAGAATTTACTGACCGGCGCCTATACGCGAACTGATGGGCGTGGTGCCGTCAATGACGACCTGGAGATGGTTTACAGCTATTTCCCGCGGATCAAGGATCGACGCAAATCTCAAGCAGGCTACACCTCCGGTGGCGAGCAGCAAATGGTGGCTATTGGCCGCGCCTTGATGGCTAAGCCGTCAATGATCCTACTAGACGAACCCTCTATGGGCCTGGCTCCGCAACTGGTCGAAGAAATCTTCGGAATTGTCAAACGCCTCAATGAAGAGGAAGGCGTGACCTTCCTGCTTGCTGAGCAGAACACCAATATGGCGTTGCGCTTCGCCGACCATGGCTACATCCTGGAGAGCGGCCGAATCGTCCTTGATGGTAAGGCGTCGGAGCTGAGCGAGAACGAGGATGTGAAGGAATTTTATCTTGGCCTGTCGGGTAGCGGCCGCAAGAGCTTTCGCGACGTAAAACACTATCGGCGGCGCAAACGCTGGCTCTAACGACCTTATCCCCGTGCCGTATCAGAAGGCGCGATCATGACCGACTACTATGACGACCTTGAAAATCGCGACCCGGCGGAGCGCGAGGCTGTTCTGATGGCAGCTTTGCCGCAACAAATTGCACATGCTAAATCGACAGATGGCAATTCCAAGTTGCTTCGCGACATCGATCCGCAGACTGTTACCAGCCGTGCGGCGCTGGCTCAATTACCTGTTATGCGAAAAAACGAGTTGATTAAACTACAGGCCGACAACCCACCCTTCGGGGGCCTCAACGCGACGCCAACAGGCCAGCTTTCGCGCCTATTCCTGTCACCGGGCCCGATCGCCGAACCGGAGGGGCAGAAGGCTGATTTCTGGCGCATGGGCCGCGCTCTGTTTGCTGCAGGGTTCCGCGCAGGCGACATAATTCAGAACTGCTTCTCCTACCATATGACGCCGGCAGGGTTCCTGTTCGACGCCGCTGCCCGTGCGGTGGGCTGCGCCGTGATCCCTGCCGGGATCGGGCAGACCGAACAGCAATGCCAAATGATCGCGCATTTCAAACCCGTCGGATACGCAGGAACGCCGGATTTCCTAAAGATTATTCTCGGTAAAGCTGATGAACTGAATGTCGATGCCTCATCGATTACCAAGGCATCGGTTGGTGGCGGAGCGTTACTTCCTCCACTACGCAAAGAATATACTGATCGTGGCATCCAGGTCTTGCAGAGTTACGGCACTGCCGATGTCGGCAATATCGCTTACGAGTCGGAAGCGCAGGAAGGTATGATTGTCGAAGAGGAAATCATCCTCGAGATTGTCCGGCCGGGCACTGGCGACTTGGTAGCCGAGGGCGAGGTTGGCGAAGTTGTCGTAACCTTGCTGAACAAGGATTATCCACTGGTTCGTTTCGGCACCGGTGACTTGTCTGCGATCTTACCCGGCATCAGCCCTTGCGGTCGGACAGCACCGCGCATAAAGGGTTGGATGGGCCGTGCTGATCAGCGTACCAAAGTCCGCGGTATGTTCGTCGATCCAGTGCAGATCGATCGTGTGCTTAAGGTTTATGACGACATCACGCGAATGCGCCTCGTCGTGGGAGAAGAGGGAGGGCTGGATAAGGTTACCCTGAAATGCGAAGCGGCCGCCTGGGACGACGCGCTTGCCGAAAAGGTTGCCACTTCTTTTCAAGCGGAGTGCAAGGTTAGAGCGACCATAGAATTCGCCGAAAACTTACCAAAAGACGGCAAAATCATCGATGACGAACGAAAGTATGATTAGAAACCTGCTGGTATCACTGCACTTCAACTTGCGGATAAGTAAAGAATTTGGCGTAAATTGTCGGCAATATTCCTCAAACAGTGGATTTGCGGCCTGAGTTCGCCGTTTGCCGATAAAACGAGGCTTGCGCTCGATCAGCATTCGCAGGTTTATCCACGTGATCGGCTTACGAAGCCAATGCCGATCGGTTGGAACCGTTGGGGCTGGATCTTGTGGCCGCAATCGCTATTTGATGTCCATCTTCATGCACTCTGAGTGGGAACAACCCGCTGTATGCACAAACGATGTGGTGAATGGTAGTGGCGGTTTGCTGACTGTTGAGGTCAAACTTGGCACCACTACCGAATGCATTGCTGGTTGCCGCTGGCAATTGACTGGGACAAAGGGATTAAGACGGTCGTGACGCGACATTTGCATGCGCTTAAGACGACGGCAAAGCGGCAGCAAAATATAAAAGGCATAATTTGGCCATCCCGGGCCTTTATTGGTTACTTACGATTGATAAGTCTTCCCCTCTCACCCGGGGATAACCTTGTCAGTCTCGCATTACGGTCTTCGACTCCACCGCTGGGAACGGCTGCTGGTCCCCCCTGTTGGTCGTTCGTTTTTGTTCTCTAATAAAATCCTAATCCTACGCCGCGGCACCGATGTGCTATATAGCGGCGATATCTCTCGTGGGCCCGTCAAACAATGTTGCCATACGAACCTCAAAGCTATGTTGGCGAAGGGTTGCTCTGCATTCGCGGTGAACGGACCGTGTTCACGGCACTTGACTTTGCCGTCGCAGCAGGCGATGCGCTAATCCTGTCCGGTCCGAACGGTAGCGGTAAGTCGAGCTTGCTGCGCATGATGGCGGGATTGCTGTTGCCTATTGCCGGAACGCTTTGGCGCAATGGGGTGGCAGTACAGGATGATCCGGAATATCACCACGCCAGCCTTCACTATGTAGGCCATCTGGATGCGGTAAAGCCGGTCTTGAGCGTTGCCGAAAACCTTGCGTTTTGGGCCACAGTAAAAGGTGATGCTGCGCAGGTTAGCAACGCCTTAGAAAGATTCGGGCTTGCGTCTCTTGCGGGTATATCCGGAAGGATTCTGTCCTCCGGACAGCGCCGCCGGCTCAATCTTGCTCGAATCGTGGCCAACTCAGCGCCCTTGTGGTTACTTGACGAACCGGCAGTTGGACTGGATGCCGCATCGGTTGGCATACTGACGTCGATAATCGCCGAGCACCGCGCCAAGGGCGGCATTGTTATCCTTTCTACCCATACAGATCTCGGCATTGATGATGCAGCAAGCCTGCATCTCGACGATTTTACGACGGCGGTTTTGGCAGCGTGAGGGTAATGTGGAGCATATTGTTGCGCGATTTACGCGTTTCTCTGCGTCAGGGATCAGACATTGTCGTCGTCTTGATTTTCTTCGTAATCACGGTCGCACTTTTCCCATTGGGTATCGGACCGGAAGGCAATATCCTAGCACGCATCGCCGCCGGGGTGGTCTTGGTCTGCGCAATTCTAGCGACCTTGTTGGCGCTCGACCGGATGTTCTTGAACGATTACGAGGACGGTTCATTGGAACAGCTAGCGCTGGTGTCCCTTCCGTTAGAAGCGGTTGTGCTTGCCAAGGTGGCTGCCCACTGGATAGTCACCAGCCTGCCGTTGATAGTCGTTGCACCGGTTCTCGCCAGTCTGCTGAACATGGCGCCGGAAGGCTATTTGACACTGTTCCTGGTGATGTTGTTGGGGACCCCAACATTGAGTTTGATTGGCGCCATTGGCGCATCGCTGACCCTGGGGGCTCGTCGCTCAGGCGTACTTGTGTCGGTGTTGGTCCTGCCGCTCTACATACCGGTACTTATTTTCGCTGTCGGTGCCATAGACGCTGCCTCTATGTCTTTGTCGGCGCGACCGCATCTGCTACTCCTCGGTGCGATGCTGGTGGGCGCTCTGCCGCTAGCCCCTTGGGCTAGCGCCGCAGCGATCCGTCAGGCCCTGAACTAAATAAAGCTATGCGACGGCAGGTCGTTTAATTGGACGTTCATCGATTGGCCAATGCAGGAAGGCGGAGGCGAGTCCTAGGCCAACCGAGGCCCACCAGACCACGTTGTAAGACCCGGTCAGTTCGAACATATAGCCGCCAATCCATGCGCCGGTGAAGCTGCCCAATTGATGGCTGAAGAAGACGATGCCAAGCAGCATCGAGGCGTGTTTCAGACCGAACATCTGCATTACCAGGGCCGAGGTCACAGGCACCACGCCGAGCCAGAACAGCCCAATGGCGGTGGAGAATGCTAGAACGCTGACCACCGAGGGCGGCGTCAACATGAAGACGACAATCGCGACAGTTCGACCCAAATAAAGGGCGCTCAGCAGATACTTCTTGCTGTACTTGTCGCCTAGGATACCGGCCACGATCGCACTGACCACGTTGACAGTTCCTACAACGCCGATGGCCCAGGCGCCTAGCTCTGGCGTTAGACCGAGATCAACAACGTAGGCTGGGAAATGTGTGACAATGAATGCCACGTGAAACCCGCAGACGAAATAGCCGGCATTGAGGAACAGGAAGCCGTTGTGACCCGTCGCCTCGCGCAACGATTCCTTGATGGTCTGTGGTTGCGTATCGATGGGCACTTCCAGCTTACCAACCAACATGGCAGCGAGCGGCACCATCAGAAACGACAGCGCTGCAAGGATTATCAGCGTCTGTGACCAGCCATATTCCTGGATGAACTCCTGACCGAGAGGCACCATAACCAGCATTCCCAGGGACCCGCCAGCGGAAGCAAATCCGAGGGCCATGCTACGCCACTCGGCTGGTACGCTGCGCCCTATCGCCGCTAGGACAATCGAGAACCCGCAACCAGCGACGCCGACACCAACCAACAAGCCCGCGCTGAAATGCGCGACGAGCGGGGTCGTCGCATACCCCATTATCATGTTACCGGCTGCAAACATAATAGCGCCGCCGACAATAACCCTACCCGAACCAAATCGATCGGCTACCATTCCCGCAAAAGGCTGCGCGATTCCCCAGAATAAGTTTTGTAAGGCGATCGTGAAGGCGAAAATTTCGCGTGACCAGCCAAGGTCGGTCGAGATGGGCTGTAAGAATACTCCATGACTGGAACGAATGCCGAACGAAAGCATTAAAATAATACCGCCGCTGATTACCACCGCGACGGCACTTGTGCGCAAGACAGACATTCGTCGGATCCTTTCGCGACCGCGGGATGCGGTATGTTTGATAGCACGCGATCACGGTGACAAGGGTTACACCGCGGCTAGTTTGACAGCAAAGACAAGTTTATAGCCATTTTGCTAAACCTGTAGTCAGCATCGGTTAAGAGGGCGATTACTGCATGGATTGCGACGAAGGTTAAGTAATTAGAAATAGGAAGTTGTTTAAGCTTATCCTATGTTTGGCGATCTGATGTATTGTACTGAATGCTTGTTACCTCACTCTAAAGATTGGGGTGCGACGAAAAGAGTTTTGGCACGACGAGGCTTCCCCACTATATAGATATTTATGCACAGGTTCGCGAACCCCAACCAGTTCCTCCGCATTGCAAACCCGCTCCTGCCGTGGGTCGCTTGGCTGGCCGCTCTAAGCATCGTTGTCGGCCTCTATTTCGGCCTATTTCAAGCGCCACCCGATTATCAGCAGGGTGAAACGGTCCGGATTATGTATGTGCACGTCCCAGCTGCCTGGATGGCCCTGTTCTGCTACGCATCGATGGCTATTGCCAGCGCCATGGCGCTGATTTGGCGTCACCCGCTGGGCTTTTTGACCGCGAAGGCGAGCGCGCCAGTCGGCGCTTGTTTCACCGTAATTTGCCTTGTCACAGGTTCCCTCTGGGGTAAACCCATGTGGGGCACCTGGTGGGAGTGGGATGCGCGCATGACCTCAGTCTTGATTCTATTCTTTCTGTATGTCGGCTATATGGCGCTGGTCGACGCCTTTGACGACGCAACTCGCGGGCAACGCGCTGCCAGTATCCTGGCGCTGGTAGGTGCGGTTAACCTGCCGATTATAAAATTCTCGGTCGAATGGTGGAACACCTTGCACCAGCCTGCCAGTGTCATACGGCTTGATGGCCCGACGATCCACAGTTCGATGATGTGGCCGTTGTTGCTGATGATAGTTGGCTTCACCGCTTTCTATCTGGCGATACTTGTGGTGCGAACGCGAAGTGAAATTGCTGCCGCGAAAATTCGCAATATACGTCTCGGGCAGGTGCACGGCTGATGGATAGTATTTCAGAATATTTTGCGATGGGTGGCTACGCGCTCTATGTCTGGCCCGCCTACCTAATCGCGGCCGGAATTCTCGTGACCCTGCTAGTCTTGTCGATCCGCGACCTGCAGCGCAATGAGAATACGCTTAGGGAGCTGCGGGCAGAACGCCGCGGCGATGCCGTCGATGAGGTCAAGTCTTGATCACAACAGCGACCGGCCGGCTCCCGGCAACCCGAAAGAAACGGCGGCTTTACGCAGTGCTCGCCGGATTGACTATGCTGAGCATTGCGGCGGCATTGGTACTAACCGCGTTCGAGGACAATATCGTCTTCTTCTACAGCCCGACTGATATTACAAATAAAGCTCTCCGGCCGGGTCAGACCGTTCGACTCGGTGGCCTGGTTGAAGCTGACAGTGTCAAAAAGGCAGCCGATGGCGTCATCACGGAATTTGTCATCACCGATACGAACAAGACGATTTCGGTGCGCTATGCTGGCTTGTTGCCCGATTTGTTCCGCGAGGGGCAAGGGGTCGTTACTCAGGGCACCCTTGGCCCTGACGGCGTATTTGTCGCCTCGGAAGTGCTCGCCAAGCACGACGAAAACTA
>PBDC01000023.1 GCA_002717185.1 Rhodospirillaceae bacterium | reverse complement strand
GCCAAGGCATCAATTCGTCGGCTAAATTCGATGAAGCTGGCTGCGTGGCCTAGCGTGACCATTTAACGGAAGTTGGTAACGGCAATTTCGTTTTATCTAAAGCTTTACAACCGAAGCCTCTCCAAAATTTGGTGCACTGCAGTTGGCTCAATGGGGAGCTAAACTGCAGGATAAACTTGAAAACAGGATCATAATTACTGGCTGTAGAACGCAGTTTGCCTTTTTCTAGGCAGTGGTGGCCTCTTAAAGTAGCATCTGCCCTAGAAATTGTTCTCAGAAATCGGGAGTGGCGCGTGGAGCGGAAGCTGGCTGCAATTTTAGCTGCGGATGTTGTCGGGTACTCCCGCCTCATGGGTGACGATGAAGTCTCAACGCTAATAGCCTTAAAATCGCTCAGGGAAGAGTTATTCAAGCCGAAGGAAGAGCAATACCGGGGCCGCACTGTCAAATTGATGGGCGATGGCACGTTGCTAGAGTTTGGTAGCGTCGTTGATGCGGTCCAATTTGCTATCGACGTGCAATTGGCAATGCGTGAACGCAACAGCAGGGTTCCCCCCGAAAAGCAAATTATCTACCGTATCGGGATCAATTTGGGCGATGTCATCATTGAGGACGAAGATATCTATGGCGACGGCGTCAATGTTGCCTCGAGGTTAGAAGCTTTAGCTGAACCCGGAGGGATTTGCATTTCCCGGGCCGCACGAGATCAAGTCCGTGACCGTATGGAAATCACACTTGAAGATCTAGGTGAGATCACCGTTAAAAATATAGTCCGACCCATTAGGTGTTTTGCCGTTTTTCTACCCACTGCTGAGAATAATTCAATGGCGAGCGATCCACAGCCCCACTTGCCAGCCAAGCCCTCCATCGCAGTCCTTCCCTTTCAAAATATGTCTGGTGATGCGGAACAGGAATTTTTTGCAGATGGCATGGCGGAGGACATTATTACTAGCCTTTCCCGTTACCGTTCCCTCTTTGTGATCGCTAGAAATTCAACCTTCGCATACAAGGGTAAATCACCTGATTTGCGGGACGTATCGCGTGAACTTGGAGTTCGCTATATCCTTGAGGGTAGCGTGCGCAAAGGAGGGAACCGAGTTCGTGTTACAGCCCAGTTGATTGAAGGCGAAACAGGTAATCACATCTGGGCGGAACGGTACGACCGCAACCTTGACGATATCTTTGCATTGCAAGACGAAATTACGGAGACGATTGTCTCTGCGATAGGACCCGAAATAGATCAGGTTGAGCGGGAACGAGCTAAACGTCTTCCACCCGAGAACCTGAGTGCCTGGGAACTTTATCAGCGTGGTTTATGGCATCTGTATCGATTCAACCATGACGATAATAATATCGCACAGCGACTATTTCAGAATTCTTGCGAAAATGCGCCTAATTTTGCGCCTGCCCTCTCAGGCCTAACACATGCCATTTACTACGCTTTCATGCATGGCTACACAACGGACAGAGAAGCCTCCTTGGAAAAGGCATACCAGAAAGGTCGCACAGCGGTAGGGGTGGATGAGCGGGATGCTGATGCTCATTTTGCGCTTGGACGCATTCTCTACCTGCGCCGAGAGCTTACCGCTTCGCTAAAAGAGTTCGAGGCCGCTATTTCTCTAAATCCGAATTTTGCACACGCATATTTAGGCCACGGTACAGCTCTTTTGTTTGATGGGCAGCTGGTGGAAAGCATTGATGCTTGCGACCGGGCTGCCCGTCTAAGCCCACATGACCCAGTAATGTGGACTATCCAAACGGTGAAGACTATGAGTTTAGTTTGTTTAAATCGAATTAACGAAGCAGTAGATGTGGGGCGCGAATGCATACGTCAACCGACTGCGCCGTGGACTGCATACCTAGTCTTCGCATCAGCGCTCGGCCTAGCAGGTGATAAGAGCGGTGGCGCAAGGGTATTAACTAAAATCAATGAAATGAAACCAGATTTTAGTGTTGATGATGTCCTTCACATATTTCCCTTCCGTGACCCTAGCCATCTGGAACTTGTAGTGAGTGGATTAGGCAACGTGGGATTGGAATTATAATTCCATTTACCGGATTCTGAGAGTGAATGCATGCTCGAGTTTTGATCCCTAATTTTTCTAATCACCTGCAACGGCTCGCGTACTCAGGCGAAAATGCTTATTGAAGGAGAACCAAAAGAGCGATTCCACCTTTCTAGCGGCGCTAGCCGCAAGCAAGAACACCTAATTTTTCAACTAGTTCCCAAGTTTTGCAATGGGATAAAGATTAGCAACCAAGTGTAGAATATTATCCTGACTGAAATTTTGGCCTAATGGGTTATTGCAATTTGTGCCACGCCACTAAATATCACGAATAGAAGCCAAATTGTACCGAGTATCAGTCCTATTCTTACAGCTGTGCTTTTGTCGTTAACCTCTTCATTTGGCAACGCTGCAAGGAGTATCGCGATGATTGGTAACGACGCTACACCAGCGTGTGCGCCGGCACTAAGTTGAAGGCTCGCAAACAGAGGGATGGCATTTAAACTGTCACCGGTTGCCACAGCACTCACCATGAATAGGGCGGTTGACGCGGTGCCACTTCCTGTGACGTAGGAACCAATGGCACCCAGAACAGCCGTAAACACGGCAGCTGAGTATAGCCCATATGTCGACACTAAATTAGCGAGGGACTGAATACTTTCAATCTCTACAAGTAATCTCGCCGTCATCAAAAAAGCAAAAATGCTGGTCAGTGCAGGCCAAGATCGCGTCACGGCATGTTTAAAAACAACATACCCACGAGCAAAGCGCTTTTCCGGGGGAAAAGATAAGAAACAATAAATAAAAACTAGGAAGAGCGGGATACCGGGCGAGTTAAGCACGTGAAAAGAGACACGCTCAGTCTCGACCACAAGTGTGATCCCAGCATCCGAAAATATTGGAAACACGGCCTTTTGTAGAACCACCATGATAATTAGCAACCCGTAGGGTCGAATCTCTGGCGTAGTAATTGATTTCACGAAAGATCGCGCACCGTCCGAAGACAAAATTACAAAAACTATCACAGCGAGGCCTCCCCCAACGCCAGCGATTTCCACACCAACATAATGAGAAGAGACTGCAATGCCTGAGACTAGGACAACTCCCGAAACTAGCGCATAAATGGCATTCTTAATCGTTACGTTCGGCATAAACACAAGGCAGAATAACGGTAATACCGCTGCAATAGGCCCACTGGTGAAAAGCATTTCGCTTGCCAATACGTGAGCTGCCAAACCGGCTAATTCAGCGCCAAGCAAAGCAGTGATTGATAATGCGCCCCAAGACATCAGGCTCATGCCAATTAACGCAAGGTAGATTGCCCTTCCGCGGCTAACCTCCTTAAGGAGAAGAGGAACTGTGACAAACATCGAAACACCGTATCCGGTCAGAGATTCCATCATCACACCGATTCCTACCGCGATGAGGATCACTTTCCTTGCAGGTTCGAGGTTCAAAGTTTCGATTGCACGGACAAGGGCGCGCTGACTACCCCCACGATTGGTCCCTTCAACGAACAAGATGCCCGGAAAGATAACCAATCCAACCAACAATTCGAGAATGCTGGTATCCATTCCCGCACGGCCTAATTGCCCAATCGTGGCCGGCGCAAAAACGCCAAGCGCCCAAATTGTTGCGGCGGTTGCAAATGCTAAAATTGAGGCAGTCAGCACGTTCCGTCGCAAAATTAGAACGGCAACTGCAGCAACCACGCAGGGGAGCAAAGCAAGGTAAGCAATCATCAAAATAACAGTACTTAAAGTATTACGGGTAGCACAGTAACTCGCTTCACCGTGGGCCGAGGCAATCCTCTCTCAGCCTTCCCCACGAAACTAAACACAGCATAAAGGATTGGAAGCTATAGCACCTCCTCATCTGCAAGCATTTTGCCAACTAATGATTCTACTGTCGCCGTTTTACCGCCAGAGAACGGCAGTGCATGTTGTGGATTAATCACGGCGTATTGCAGTGCTTTCGTTATCCACTAAAAAGAGAACTGCCGATTGGCTGGGGGGATGCCAATCAACAGTTCTCATCCAGGGACACGATCAATCGACCGAGGGAGGAAGCCCGATCAACCGTTGAACAACACTAAGATCCAATTAAGGCGAGAGGATCTTCAGACGGAGGCGAAAGCAAGGCAATTCGGCTTTCTTTCAATCTAGACAGGTTGAGCCATAAAAGGCTGGTTGGTAAAAACCAAATTTTCTCTAGCCTGCCAGACATCCACTATAACGTTGGCCACGAATGCAGATCCGGCCTCGCCTGCTCAAACTGATGACCGACACGCAGCAAATCCGCATCAGCGAAAGATCTACCAATTAGTTGTATCCCTAACGGTAACCCATTTTCCGCAAATCCACCCCGAATGGTCAGTGCCGGCTGGCCGCTTATATTCGCAGGCATAGTTAACGACGATTTTCCGAAGAAGTGATAGTCCTGCTGCGAATTTTCAAAGGTCTCAGCGGGTCCATTCTGATTTGCAGTTAATACCAATTCTACATCAGCCATCGCATCGACCAAGGATGCGGTGAGCATCCGGCGCCAACGTAATGCGTCGACATACTGGTCCCCGCTGATAAAGGCACCAAGGCGCGTACGCAGGCGAAAGAACTCACCATACATTTCCGGATTAGAAGCTATCCACCGCCGGTGAATTGCGTACGCTTCAGACAGAATAATGATGCGACCGCAGGCGTGAAAATCGGCGAGAGGCGGCAGTTCGATTGGCACGATCTCCGCGCCCAAGCCTTTAAGTGTTTCCGCAGCCTCCGTCATCGCTTTGTGCACGCTGGCAGTCGCTTCAGCTTCGTACCAATTTGTACACCACCCGACCCGCATGCCCTTTATCGGTCGGTTTAGGCCACTCAGAAAGTCCGGAACCAACGCATTAACTGATGCCGGATCTTTTGAATCATGACCCGCCAAGACCTGCATCGCAAACGCGCAATCTTCTGTGGTCCGAGCAAGCGGTCCAGCATGATCCTGCGTCCAACTAAGAGGGAAAATTCCACGTCGCGACAAGCGACCATAGCTCGGTTTAAAGCCCGACAAACCATTGACACCGGCGGGGCTGCGAATAGATCCACCCGTATCGGAGCCCATAGCCAAAAAGGCCATCCCGGCTGCAACCGCTGCGCCTGAACCACTGGAGGAACCAGCCGGAACATGCTCGGTGTTCCAGGGATTGCGTGCTGGCGGCCATGGCAAATCGAAGGATGGACCACCTGTCGCGAACTCGTGGGTGCTGGTCTTACCAAGAAGAATAGCACCACTGCCAGACAGCCGCTCCCAGGCATCGCCGTCGTCCTCCGGCACACGGGTCTCAAATAGTTTCGAATGGCACGTCGTAAGGATCCCTGCTGTGTCATAAATATCTTTGAGAGCAACCGGGATCCCATGCAACAGGCCCCGAGGGTTCGATCGCTCGATGTCTTGATCCGCCAATGCCGCAGCCTCACGGGCCTCTTCAGCGCAGATCGTTATATATGCGTTCAGCTTACTGTCATGCGCTTCAATTCTTGATAGGCATGATTCAACCAATTCGCTTGGTTTAATAGAACCGCTGCGCAACATCCGCACAGCTTCGGCCATGGAAGCAAGATAGATAGCAGTCATCCGTTTAGTTCCGTCCTGTCACCAAGGAACAGGAGTGCCGGATCGACAGCCGGATCAGGCTCTGTCGGAAGCTGAGCCAAAAGACCTTGCAATGAACAATAGCCGTGGTAAAGGCGCCGCAGCATATCGTCATTCTCGATTGTAAGACCTCTTAGTGCGGCAAGCGTCGCAAACGTCTCGATATCGATAGATGCATCAGAGTCCATAGTACGGTTTCCATGTTGTTAAAATGTCTCGTCCATAGCCGTTCGCATAACATTGCTCATGAGATTGAAGCAGAAGCCGGTAACAAGAACCATGCCTCCAGCAGGGGCTGCATTCAAGGGCGCGTTTCAGGTCAACTGGTAAAGCTTATTGAACATCATGGATGCGTCCATGCTTGCTTGTTGTGCTGGTAAAAACTTGCCGAGGACAGACACCTGACTTCCGGGTTTGGCTAGCTCCAGTCTTCTGCTTCCTAGCGCTTGGCACTTCCGTTGTTTCCCCCAGCTCCGACCTGGGCGCAAGTAGCGAAGGCGACATCTCTGCTTTGGCCTTAGCCTTTAACGCCAGATCACGAAATGCACTCGAACAAAGGATATCTCTCAAGCCCTAGGATCAGTATCTTCCATGAACTAATATCGCTGTAATTCGATGACGATTTCGTTGCGCCCGGTACTTCTGGAGCAAGATGATACAAAACAAATCCAGTAGCCCGCCCATCCCCGATACGCATTTTGACACCGGCGGTCAAAGTCTCGTCGAAGGTGCCTCCGAAGCGTTGCTATCACGAGCCAGACATCTTGACCTTGGCGGTACGTTCGAATTGCCGCCCGGCGACCCTGTCACTCATTTCGGCGCCGGCTTTGCCAAGATAATGGCATCTAATGTCTTCCTGAGCGGTTTGGCCCCGGAATTCGCCGCCGAACACACCGGTTATTTCACAGCACCTTATAAAGACCGAAAACATATTATCGGGTACGACGTGGACAGGGAGGCCAGGGCCATCCACGTTAAGCTCGACAATGGCGACACAAGAACCGCAAAAATTTTTGCCAGTCAGGGAGCTGTAACGCTGCCACTCGGTGCTGAGGACATGTTCTTTACGCCGAGCGTGGTTACGCCGGACCTTCCACCACCGGAGACGATCCCCTGGCCGATGGGCGATGTCGTCGAGCCGAACGATTTCGGCCTGGATCACGGGAAACTAAACAGTGCCGTGGACATGGCGTTCGCGGAAGGCAGCATGACGGCGGCATTCCTCGTCACCTATCGGGGTAAGATCGTAGCCGAACGTTACAGGGACGGTATTGGCATCCATACGCCGTTGGAAAGCTGGTCCATGGGCAAGAGCATGACGGCGACGTTACTGGGCCGGCTCATACAGCAGGGTGTCTACGATCTCTGGCAACCGGCGCCGATTCCGGAATGGCAGAACGGCGGCGATCCACGGGCGGAAATACGGATCGCCGATATACTGCGGATGTCGAGCGGGCTCAGGTTCAGGGCGATGCAGGATCCCGACTATGTGCCGGCACTAGGGTACCCCGACCATCTCTACGTCTATACCGGCTCGATTAATGCCTTCGAGTATGCTGCGTCGAGGGCTCAGCAATGGCCACCTAACCAAGTTGGCCGTTACCGCAATGTCGACCCTGTCCTCGCCAATTATTTGATACGCCTTGGTGTCGAAGGTCGGCGCGAGAATTACCATGCATTTCCGCAACGAGTGCTGTTCGACAAGCTAGGCATGCGCGATACAATTCTCGAAACCGACCCATTCGGGAACTTTCTGCTTCAAGGTTACGAATTTGCTAGCGCTCGCGATTGGGCCCGCCTCGGCAATCTCTATCTCGACGATGGTGTCTGGCAGGATGAACGGCTTTTGCCTGAGGATTGGGTGAAATTCGTGAGCACGCTCGCGCCCGCCTGGGCTGCTGATCAGAGGCCTATATACGGTGGTTTCTTCTGGCTAAACGGAGACGGCCAATGGCCGATCCCGCGCGACGCCTACTTTATGGCAGGTGCAGGAGGCCAGAAGACTATGATAATTCCCTCCCACGATCTTGTAGTTGTTCGCCTTGGCCATTATAGCGGCCATGAAGCGAGCCAAGAGGCACTCAGCCGCGCCTTGGCGGCATTGATACAGGCGATACCGGGACACTAGTGGTTTATCCAAGACGAAGGAATTCGGCGCCAAACTGTCCTTTTCTGCTGCTCTACGTCTGGGCACTCTACACCAACTTTTACAGCTACAAAATTTTCAACAACTGCGAGGCAACTCTCGTTAAAGGCCGGACATAGATTGAACTTAGAGGTCACTTTCACCTTGCGGACAGGCCATTGCCTCAAAAATTCGTTAATGACGGAAGGGAATTGGTCATGTCCGGTTTTTCGTTAAAAGTCGTGCTGCGCTCGGGAAGAGGGTTGTTTTTAGCGCTACTGATGAGTGCCGTGACAACTTTGCCGGCCAGCGCAAATGGCTGGGAGCATTGGGGTATCCCGCTAAAAGTATTGTTGGATACCCTTGACGGCGATGATCCCGGCTATCGGCTGCGAGCCGCACGATCTTTGGGGTTTCGTCGTGAACTCTCGGCGTTACCTCGCTTACTGCAGATGCTGCGAGATAGTGACGAACGTCCCCGTGTGCGGAGCGAGGTTGCCCAAGCGTTAGCCCGGATCGGCGATCAGCGGGCTGTACCTGGACTTATCAATGTACTTCGAACGGACCCACGGGAAGAGCTACGTGGTATTGCAGCCACTTCGCTGGGCCATTTAGCGTTAGAGAGTGCCGTGAAACCACTGATCACCGCGCTGGAAACGGAACAAAACCTCTTGGTCCAAATCGACATTGTCAGCGCGCTCGGTGCCTTTAGACATCCTATGGCGGTTGCCGCCTTATCTGAAATTTTAGAAAGCGAAACAAACACCAGCCTGCACCGCAGAGCGATCATCGCCCTAGGCCGGAGCTCAGCACCAGAGGCCACTACACCGCTGTTGGAGGCACTAAGGGTGGCACGCAACGATAGCGAACGCGCAACAATAGTCACTGCCCTGGGAAGAATTGCGAACACCAAAGCACGGCGTGATCTGGAAAACCTCTTCGACGCTACCAAAACACCAATGTTGAAAGTTCAGGTCGCAGCGGCACTAGGGGCAATTCGAGATGGTAGTGTCGTGCCCAAGCTCATTGAGATGCTAGATGACGACCTCGCCGCTGTACGTTTCTTTGCGGTCGATGCGCTGGCAGCAGCCAAAGACACCTCAGCAGCTGTACCCCTTCGCCTCCTATATCGCCGTGCAACTGCAGCGTCAGCCTCTTTAGTAGAGCCACTCAGCCGCCAATCTATTGCCACGTTTCTGGCAGAACAGAGCCTAAGGGTCGCCGTAATCCGTGCGCTTACCGCTCTGGAACCGAAGAAATCTGTCGGGGAATTCCTCGATGCTGCTGCACCGCACGAAAAGCCACGTACATCGGCCCTTGGCTTGCGCCTGAACGAAGGCTTTTTCGAATTACGGCGCGCAGCACTGGTTGGCTTGGGGTATAGCCGAACAAAGGCAGCAACAAATTTTCTTACCAATAGCGGCGTCCTATCAGATAGGGATTTTCGTTTGCGCGCCACCGCCTTGCGAGCCTTAGGTGTGCTGCGCGATCCCGCTTCCGCTTCAGCAGTAGTCGCCCTTTTAGACGATGGTACAGCGGAAGTCCGCTGGGTCGCAGCAAAAGTGTTAGGCCGGTTGGGCAATGCCGCCGTGGCCCAAGAAATCCGCCAACACCTGGATGACCCTCACCCAGAAGTTCGCCGACAAGCAGCACTCAGTCTTGGCTACCTGAAGTACAGAGCATCCTGTCCAAATCTAGTCAAACTCAGTCAAAGGGACGAAACCAAAGTCGTGCGGGAGGCTGCTTCAATGACCTTGGCCCATCTCTGCACAAACGACTAGCCTAGAAGCAAACGCTGGATAGCCCAAAAGCAAGAAATTAAAAAAATCAAAGCAGAGCCCACCCGCATTACCGCAGTGTACCAATTACGATGCTGGAAAAGCGCCACAAGCGGATATGCCACTGCTACCACTGCCAATTGTCCAGCCTCAACGCCCAAATTGAATGCCAAAAGGGTAGTTACTGCACCCACACCACCGGCATCCAGTTCACGCAAAACGGCGTAGAAACCGAGGCCATGGAGCATCCCAAAGCAAAATACTAACAGCCAACGGTGCTGATATCGCCGTCTCCAGATATTCTCTGCCGCGACGTAGGCAACACTCAATGCGATAAGGATTTCTACCAAACGATTTGGCAAGTCGACTATGTCGAACCATGCCAATGCTAGGGTCATACTGTGCGCAATGGTGAACGCGGTAACAATGCTCACCAGTTCTAAAAACCGTTGCGCAACAAGCAATAAAAGAATCAGAAATAACAGGTGATCGAAGCCGACTAGTATATGCTCAACACCAAAACTAAAAATCCGTAGAGGGAAGCTAAGGCTTAGCCCCTCAGGCACCGCAAGAACTGTGAATTCCAGTTCCCTCACTTCTTGGTCGAACAGAAATTCCTGAGATTGCTCTCCATTGACCAGTAGACCAATACCGCGATGACTAGGATCTATATCGAAAAACAACAGGTAGTCGAGGCGGAGCCGCTTTACCAAACCCGGGCAAACATATTCCAGGTGGACAATTAGGTCAGATGGTAGCTGGCCGTAATCTAATTTTGGCTTATCTTCACGACACGCCTGGTTGCCAGATGAGACCAGCAAACGCTCAGTAAAGTAGGCTATGAGTTCTTTGTGTTTGACTTCGAACGCCAGCCTTGGAACCGGAGCGACGAGATCCGTTTGAATTCCTATGGCTACCGCTAAGTCATGAGCCGAAACGGTAAGAAGAATTTCGACCCGATCTTCCGTTACCAGAACCTGCGAACGGCTCAGATTAGTCTTATGCGAATAAGCGTCGGTTTGCCAAAATAAGGCCAGAAGCCCAACGCTTACCGCGATATATAATGTACGAGTAATAGACCGTTCAAATTCGCTTCTTAGCTTTTGCACATTGCAATGATCCGCGACGGACCACCGGTGCTAGCAACCAGTTTAAGCGCACCAACGAACAAGTGACATGACCCGGGCTTGGCCTCTGCCAATTGCCCAAGGTTGGCGGCATTTTCGACAAACTTCCAGCCGCGCTGTAAACCCCGGACGTGGCAATGCCAGGAATCTGTTACCAGATCACCTTTTGGCCCAGCACCACTTTCACCAGAATCTATTCCAAT
Organism: Rhodospirillaceae bacterium; assembly: GCA_002717185.1. Next base: position 65,735 of record PBDC01000023.1, on the reverse strand, counting down.
GTTATCCATCGCTAAGCCGTTGATGCGGACACCCTTTCGTTTTTCTATCTTGATGAGTTCGTCGCAAGCCGCGGCGCTGAAGCCGGGGAAGTTCCAGCCATTGATGTACGGTGATTTTTGCAAACTGCTGCCCTTATAGAAGCGAGACCAGCCGGCATTTACCACCAACCAGACGCCGTCTTCGATCTGATCCGACACTCCCGCAATATCTGCCGCTGTGACCACATTATTAGAGGAATTGGAAAAGTCCGTAACCGCCTTGGAGCCAGGCTTACCGCCGTTCTTATCTAACTCAGATTGCACACGACCGCTGATGTCGATGAACACAACCGGACCCATTAAATCATTTGCTGTCAATTCCTCCATCGTCCGGAGATCGGGTGTCTTTGTCTCTAGGCTGGACTTGTTATTCTGGTAATGGAATGGCGCATCAATGTGAGTGCCATGATGCTCCATCAAAACAAAACGACCCAGACCAAAATGGCCACGGTTGGTCTTGAAGTCCGGCAACACTTCGTAAACCGCCGGAGCGCCAAAGGTTGGCACCTGGATTGACCCCTTTAGAGGCTTGCTGACATCCGGGGTAGCGATATCACCCCCTTTAGGTGCAAAGGTGCCAATTGGATGCGTCAGGTCTACGACGAAAGTGCCAGCAACCGCTACAGACCAGGATAAGACCATAGTTATAAATAGGCCTAAAATCGAAACGGCTTTGCGTGTCAGTATCATAATCGTGCTCCTTTATGACCCACCCAAGTAGCGAAGTTACGAGGCAACAGATACGATATTCAACACCATAGAAAGATGTCGAGCCTAGCATTAATTTTTAGGTTACAGCTTAACTGTTCCATATATGGAGCACAAAACACGCTTCATTAATCCCAATAACACTTTCTCCGGCCCAAAAACCACCGTTGTAATAAAAGTTTCAACGTGAAGCTACGCGCCGAATTACTAAACGAAAAAAATTTCTGCACACAGAAAAAGGCCGATCAATTGATTAAATCAAGCGTATTCGCCACAGCACTCAACTTTAGACCTCAAGCGCCTGATACAGTCTTGCCACAAGAAGCTGACCGGTCCCTAGTATAAAGGTTCTCCGAGCAGATTAACGTTCGCCAGAGGCTGTATATGGTCTAAATAAAAAGGCGCAAGGTAGACCGGAATGCCAGGCAATAACTATCCTTGTACACTCGCCAATTCGCCAACGCATTCAGAGCCTATTTATTTCTATGAATAATAAGAACTGCGACCATACCTGAAACCGCCCCAAATGTATTAGCCCAGAAATCTTGCCAATCTCCGAATCTATTAACATGGGGTTGTACTATCTCAATGAAACCACCGTAGGCAATTACAAGCAGACCAACGAAGACGACGTTCATAAATCGAACACGAGAAAGGGTGGCAAAAAAGGCCAAAACCGCATAAGCAATAAAATGGTGAAGTTTATCGCTACCAGGGTAAATTTGAGGCTCTGGTAACGACGTCAAAGAGAGGTATGTGATTGCTGCGAAACAAGTAATTGCGGCGAAATCAGATTTAGAAATTTTCAAACGTGATGCACCAATCTGGTTGATATAGGTAAATTGAGGGGTAAAAAATTTTTTTTACATTCGATATTGCCCTGTCTCGCACGTCAATCATTGGTTTAAAAATCGCCATTGACGATTAAGGTGTATTCACCTCCTGCTGATTTTTATGAGTCAAACTTCTTATAAGATATGGGTTTAATCAGCTGGGCCCATTACAAATTTCAATAATATCAAACTTTTATTGGTTCCAGGCCACCCAATAAATTTAAGTGTCAGCAACGGATCACAGCTGTTCCTTGGGAGGTCTATCCCAGTTCCGCCATATCTAGTGCTACCGGGTCTATACCTGGGCCTATATGTCGGCGCCACATCCATAGTCGCGCAAGTTTTCGAGTCCGATCTGGATCGCTGTAATCAGTAAAAGCCTCACGGCCGTGAAGGGTCCAACGGTTGTTACTAAAGAGAATTTCCCCAGGCTGCAAAAGGTATCGATGCTGCAAATCTTCACGTAATAATAGCGAGTCGATAACCGACTGCATTTCTAGCTCAGCAGGTTCCATCGGTTCGCCAGCGATTTCCATACCTGGCTGCAGATACATGTCGAGATAGTGTATTACTAAGTCACCATGACTAATTTCAAAAATTGGCATCGCTTTGGTTTCCGGTCCGCCAGGCAAGGTCTGTAGCGGCGGCGTATGCCAGTGAAAATCTTGATATAATCGGTCAAGAAAGTCCGGATGATTGGCAAGAATTTCATTGTGTACCGTGTATGCGGAGATCAGCAGGCTCTCGCCTCCGCGTGCTGCCTTCCGTAGGCACATAAGACCGAGATAATCCGGCGTACGCGGGTTAGAATAAGCGTTATCAGTATGCAATGTGCAGAATTTATTGGTGTCGATCACGCGGTAAGGATCATAGCCACCGTCTTTGATGCCACCGCCAGCCATGGCACGTTCCGAACTTTCGTTATGCCTCTTGTCAGAGACCGTGTCGAGCCGAGAGCCACTTAAATCCTGGCGGATCACTCGACCGAGATAATTACCGAGGCCCCAATATACGATATTAAGTTGATCCTCAGGCAAGGCGGTATCAAGGCCACGCAAAATAAAGAAACCGTTCCCATCATCAAGTCGATCACGAAGAGCAGGAACGTCGCGGGCAAAAGATGGTATGCGAAAATCTTCCTGCTCTATATTTTGCAGATGAAGGCCGTTGAGCGCTATTTGGTTAAGCGCTTGGGTAATCTCAACCCGAATTTCCGCGCTAACATCATAGAAAAGGGAAATGCTTTGCAGGCTGTCGCGCGTCCATGCGCGCTGGGACCCCACATGCTTCCTTAATGGTTCCATATTCGCATCTATTCTAATTTATTTGCTCCAAAGAAAGCATAGTAAGTAGCAAACGAAAGTTTGGCACGGGATGGGCTAAAATGTAAGCAAATGGCAATTTAGCTTACCGCAATATATTAAATTTAATCATCAATTATTTGAGGCTTACCGACAGGCCATGAACCGACCGGTTACGCTCATAGCACCTCCCACACAATATATTTAACTGACCTAGGTCAGCCGAAGGGGCAAAGAGACTAAGTAACAATATAGGTTTGGGCACAGAAGGGTTGGGCGTCATTGCAGCACTGGTTTCTAAAAATTATGACCGAACACGCCTAAGCGCGAAGAAACTACAATTTTTCCTTAAAAGTTCGTGAATCTAAGATACAGATTTCTGAGGAATGGTCTCGCTGTTTCAAGGTCGACGAATGGACCCCAATCCCTTCGCCGAAGAAATTTTTCTGCAGTACTGTAAGGCTGGGCGGCGGGAAAGAAATATTCAAAGACCTTCCCACCGCTGAATTTTTCACCGAATGCCATCTCACCAAATATTATTCTGAGCGCTGAGGTCTCATAGTAGATAGCGAAACTTGATTTTCCTTGAGGCAGTAAAAATTTCGGCTATGCACCCCAAACATCATCATAACGTGCCGTGCCATCATCCAGGGATTGATCGCGATAGGTTGCCACCTTACTCGCTCTATGGAAGGTGAGGCCGGTGATAAAGAAGCCTAGTACGACTAACAAATGCCCGATCATTAATTCCCCATACCACATCCATGCGCCAGCAATCGCACAAAATATTGTGGTCCACATTACGCTGAGAAACATCATGATCTGGAAACGCTGTGCGGGGGGTAGATTGCGCAGCGGGTTTACGTTCGAGTCCATCACTGATCTGTAAAGTTCAAGCATTTTGATCTCCATTGCGTTATTTTGAAGTCTATACGCGACCAATCGCAAATTGGATCAGACCTGTGTTTCCAAGGGAACCTTGGCATGTCCCAAGACGTAACTTGCAGTACGAATTAATTCGTAAGTCGCACTCCGACCATTTGCTGTCGTCCGATGTCCTGAAGTGGTCTTGCCAATTCAGCCCTGAAAAAATTTACAATTGAAATTCGGCATAACAAGGCACGTGTCTCCCCAGGCGCACAATTACACTGCATCGGAATACGCACGGAACACCATTTTCAAACGCGATCAAGCAATCAGACCAGGCCGGATATTGCCGATTAGCGTCTAATTCATGTCAAATATCCTGTTAGAGACATTACTACGGGGCTAACTCCGTAAAACTGCACTATGAATTCCAATTCATCCGTTCACGATGATCAAACTGTCAGGGTCCGCCAGTTCGCTAGCCACCTGACCGAGCACTGCGCAGTGCCCTTAAGCTTGCTACCAACCCGAGTTACATAGAATGCGGGGGTCTCTTGACGACACGTGTGTTGGGAGGGACATCTGACATAACTATACATTCCGCGCAAATTAATTGAGGGAATAGGCAGCCTCTCTCATCCCTGGGTGAGGCCTAGAGCCAGCTTCATGCACTTATCGATAAGCCGGTATCGTCAAGAAAACTTTTCCGTCCGTTGTTCTTTTAAGGGCGCACCCCAGCCCGCCGCCAACAACACCTTTTGAATTTTCCCAAACCGTCGTTCATACGGCGGTTGGTCGGCAATGATCCGTCGCTGATTGAGCTACGTAAATTCATTACGTTCGCTTTAAGGTCTGTAAAATGTTCTCTCGATTAATCTTCGTAATCATAACCTTGACGAGTTTCAGTGTGAGTGCCGATAACCCATCCGCTTATGACTATGATTTTAAATCTATAGAGGGTGAACCTCTCCCTTTATCCGTATATCGCGGGAAAGTTGTTATGATCGTTAACACTGCCTCCTTCTGCGGTTTTACGAAGCAGTACAGGGAACTCCAGAACGTTTGGGAAAATTTCCGCGAGCAAGGCTTGGTCGTACTCGGCGTGCCATCAAACGACTTTGGTAATCAGGAGCCAGGCAATGAGGCAGAAATTAAAAATTTCTGCGAATTGAACTACGGCATCAACTTTCCGATGACAGCCAAGGTGCACGTCAAGGGCGCGAATGCGCATCCGTTTTACAAATGGGCTGAACAAGAAAAAGGTGTCCTTGCAAAACCGCGCTGGAATTTTCACAAATATCTTGTAGGTCGTGACGGTCGGTTGGTCGACTGGTTCGCCACTACGACCAAGCCGACAGCAACTAAGGTTACGCGCGCTATCGAGATGCAGCTTGCGCGGGTTGGGCAGTGACGATGCTTGTGAAGGACCGGCTCGACACGCCTTGGAGTATCGCTCAGGCTGTCGACCAAAATGAGATTGCGCGCTTCACGGCGCTAGCCGAGGAGTGGTGGAAACCGGACGGAAAATTCCGAACTGTTCATGATTTTAACGCAGCGCGACTAGGGCATATCCTTGATCAAATTCTGCGAACCTTTAACCGCAAAGAGGAGAATTTTTCCGGGCTAAGTGTCCTCGATGTCGGCTGCGGCGCGGGTTTACTATGCGAACCGCTGGCTGAAAGGGGCGCATCGGTCGTCGGTATCGACGCAACCGCGCGCAATGTTGAAATCGCTCAGCATCACGCGGCAAAAGGCAGCCTCAACATTGATTATCGCCATTGCCTTGCGGATCAGTTTCTGACTTCGGGTATCCAATTCGATATCGTCCTTAACACAGAAGTAGTTGAGCATGTCACTGATCGCCAGCGGCTAATGAATATGTGCAGTACCTTGGTGCGGCCTGGCGGGGCCTTAATCATTGGGACGCTCAACCGCACGGTCCGCGCATATCTGATCGCCATCCTTGGCGCGGAATTCGTGTTACGCTGGCTGCCAAAAGGTACGCACGACTGGCGTAAATTCCTGCGGCCCGACGAAATCGAAGCGATGATAGCACCACACGGACTTATGGTTACGGATAGGACCGGTGTTGCCTTCTCGCCGCTCAACAGACGTTGGCACCTATCAAGCGATACCGGCGTGAATTACCTACTAACAGCAAAAAGGGTCGGCAGATGACTACAGCCATCTCTGCTGGAGCCAGCCGCGTGCCGTTGACAGCGAGATGGCTCGGTGCACTTGGCGCATTACCCTTCTTTGCTTGCGCCCTGGCCTCGACGGTTCTCGACGGTGGGTTGCAAGTAGAGGCGATGGTCGCGCTAACTGCCTACGGCGCCGTCATCCTTTCATTTCTTGGGGGTATCCAGTGGGGCTTGGCGATCGCAGCCGGTGGCGGAAAATTTCGGAGGCTTAGTGTGAGTATCTTGCCTGCACTGTTTGCTTGGGGGGGCTTACTTCTGCCACCTGGAACTGGCGCTTTAGTGATTGCAGCGGTATTCGCATGCGTGCTGTTGGTTGACATCAAAGCCAGCGGGAACCAGGAAGCGCCATCCTGGTATCCCAAACTAAGATGGCCCCTGACAGTCGCCGCCGCGTCCGCCCTCCTTCTCGGCGCAACGCTGGGATAAAAACCGCACAAGTAAAACTCAGTCGCGGTAGTACCCGTTTTCGGCTTCACGACATCCCCCGTAACCGGCTTTGGGTACCAAAGTGGTTCTTATCGCTACAGTGTGAAGCAGACGCGAAGGCGGGATAACTGTCCCTTCTATTAAATTAATTTACATTTTCCTAATCGGCAGATCAGGGAGTGAAGCCACCTCGACCCAGGCAGCCCTATCGAGGGTGGGCCCGGGTCGACGAAGCACAACACGGCGAATTTTTAGCCAAACTTGGCACGACAAGCACAATCCAAATCGTCAGCCTGTGCGTAAAAACCAAAAGATTTGAGAGAATTATGGAAGAACTTCATCACATTGCCCTGCCTGTAAACGATATCGGGAAAGCAGTTAATTGGTACGAAAAAAACTTTGATGTTAGCAAAGTCTATGAAGACGAAAGCTGGGCCCTTCTTGCCTTTGAAAATATTTCCCTTGCATTGGTTTTACCTGGCCAACATCCCGCGCATATAGCGGTAAAGCGGGAAAATGCCGAAAAGCACGGAAAACTCACAAAACATCGCGACGGCTCATCGTCAGTTTACGTGACCGACCCATGGGGCAACGCGGTGGAATACCTCAAATCGGTCCCATAGTCTTGCCGGCAACTCAACTCACCGGAAGATATTTACTATGACATCAGTGCCGTGCGAAGCGGATTTGGAATCGTTCGGTGACTCAATCAACGTGGCGATCGTCGGCGCCTCGGGCGGGTTAGGAGCAGCGCTGGCCAACCGGCTCGGTGCTAACCATGCTGTTAGTTCAATTTTTCGACTTGCCCGTTCACCTCAGCGCCAAGTTAGGAACCGCGACTGGCTTCATCTCGACCTCGAGGATGAAGGCACAATCGAAACAGCTGCTGCTGAAATTGAACGCAGAGCTGGCGAACTTCATATGTTGATCGTCGCGTCGGGCGTTCTGCACGATGGGACAACGCTTCGACCCGAAAAGAGCTGGAAAGCAATTTCGGCATCGAGCTTAGAACAGGTATTCCGCATCAACGCAGCCGGTCCAGCTCTAGTCGCTAAACATTTCCTGCCATTGCTTGCCGCTAATCGCAAAACTGCCTTCGCCGCCGTCTCGGCACGCGTCGGCAGCATCGGAGATAACGATCTTGGCGGATGGTACGCCTATCGTGCATCCAAAGCAGCACTTAACATGATAATCAGGACACTTTCGGTCGAGTTGGCCCGCAAGCGGCCGCAAGCACTTTGTGTTGGTCTGCATCCAGGCACAGTTGACACGCCCCTTTCCAAACCTTTCCAGCAGAATGTTCCTAGTGGTGCCCTTTTCACACCAGATCGTTCAGCGGCCTATCTAACCCAAACGCTCGACCGACTGACGCCAGCAGATTCAGGGTGGCTTTATGCATGGGACGGTAGCCGAATTCCCAATTAGACGTTGTAGCCACGCCCCCACTGTGGGGAACCTGGATATTCGACCAGACCTGTTGGAGTGTTCACTTAGGAGAGTAAACAAGACGTAAACCGCGGGAAAACAGATATCACAGTAAAGCCAGCGCCATTTTCCTAAGGAGCAGCGTTCTTAAACCTTAACCAAAGCTGGTTACATATCCAACAATCCAAAAACCGAATTGGTTTCTGAAGAAGTGGCGGCGGCAACTTGTGGCCAAATAAAATGAAGGATATCCAAAAGCACCGATGAGATTGCCTTCACATTTCTCGCGCCTCGTACGAGGTTAGGCATCGATGAATGCAATCAATTAACTAATGAGCTCCCATCGCGGTTAACCGACAAACTTCATCTGAAAGCAGTTTCCGAAAACCGCTGACCTTCTTCTTATTACATTCGGGAACGACCAAACCGTGTTAAGTGATTAACGTGCATTAATTAACTGTCCGCCCAATCGCACGAGCCGTTAAAAGTCACACCTCCAGACGTAAAATTTTATTCGTGGCGCAGGACCCGCAAACAATAATCTAAAGCGGCTTGGCCCAATAAACTCAAGCTGGATAATGTGAAGTAGCGGCAGTGAAAGAAACGGCACTGTCAAAATTTAGGATAAGACATGCGCAATCTAAAAAATTTTTACATCGGCGGCGCGTGGGTTACGCCTTCTTCGACGCGTAAGTTGCCCGTCCTCAATCCAGCAACCGAAAAGCAGATTGGCACTGTTTCCCTGGCGGATAACAAGGATATCAACGCAGCAGTCGAGGCTGCCAAACACGCGTTCGAAACTGACTTCGGAACATCGAAGAGCGTCCGACTAGAGCGCCTTGAAAGGCTTGCAAGCACAACGGAAGCGCGACTTGAGGATTTGGCCCAGGCGATGATGCTGGAAATGGGCGCACCGATTTCTATGGCGCGCGCTGCCCAGGCCGACGCCGCAATTGGTCATTTGAAAGGCTTCATAAACGCGCTAAGCGCACAACAGGAAAGAATAACACTACCCAACGGTGATATTTTAGTTCGAGAACCGATTGGTGTCTGCGGCCTAATTACGCCTTGGAATTGGCCTATCAATCAGATTGCACTGAAAGTCATTCCGGCATTGGCCGCTGGTGCTTCGTGCGTTCTTAAGCCGTCAGAGCACACCCCCCTATCGGCAACCCTCTATGCTGAGATCATTGCTGCTGCAGGCTTCCCTGATGGGGCATTTAATCTAATTCATGGCGATGGACCGAGCGTGGGAGCGGCGCTTTCTCGGCATCCAGATATTCAAATGATGTCATTCACCGGTTCGACACGGGCGGGCACTGCCGTAACGAAAGACGCGGCTGATACTTTAAAACGGGTGACCCTCGAGCTAGGAGGCAAATCACCAAATATCGTTTTCGCCGACTGCGACCTCAAAGAACACGTTGTTGCCAGCGTTCAAGAATGTTTTTTCAACACAGGCCAATCCTGTGACGCGCCGACGCGTATGTTGGTTGAGCGTCGTTGTTACGAGGAGGTCTTGGAAATTGCAAATAGGACGGCGCGTGAGCAAAGGGTCGGCGACCCCAGCCAGGAAGGTGATCATATTGGCCCCCTGTTCGACCGCATACAATTCGATAGGGTGCAAACGTTAATAGAAGCGGGTATCGCTGAAGGCGCTCGTTTAATTGCCGGCGGCCCCGGTCGACCAGAAGGCTACGGTTCGGGTTGGTACGTTAAACCTACCGTATTTGGCGATGTCGATAATGAAATGCGCATCGCAACAGAGGAAATTTTCGGGCCGGTCCTAGTGATCATACCATTTGACGACGAGGAACACGCTATTCGTCTTGCCAATGACACGCCATATGGGCTGGCTGCCTATATCCAAACTGGAAACCGGAAGCGAGCGGAACGCGTTGCTGCACGGCTGCGTGCGGGTGCAGTTCACATAAACGGTGGCGCCTACAATTACGGATCCCCATTCGGAGGCTTTAAAGCCTCGGGCAACGGTAGAGAGGGCGGGTTGGCTGGTCTCGAGGAGTATCAGGAGCTCAAGACAATTCATTGGGGAAACAATTAATGGCGTTGACGTAACATTTCCAGGATCGACTTGTGCAAAAAACTGACTACGCCGATAGTTGAGAACGGCCGCTTGTAAGTGCTTGCTTGATCACGGCCTCAATTTCATCCTTTGTAGGCGCACGCGGGTTGGTTTTCGCCGCAATGTCTTCGAGGGCCTTAGCGGCTATGCCGGGACCACAATCGGCGGGGACGCCAATATCTGTAAGGCTCAATGGTATCCCAACCTCGTCCAAAAACAGGCATACCTCGTTGTAAAATCCATCAAATGTGGTGTCGGGCACACCAAAAGCCTGGCACATTGGGCCGACCTTTTCTGAAAGGGCTGAGCGGTTATATTGCAGAACTGCAGGCAACAGGACTGCATTGGTGAGACCGTGATGAGTATCGTACTCAGCACCTATCATGTGCGAAATCGCGTGCACCAGCCCGAGGCCTTTAAGAAAGGATATACCCGCAAGGCAAGAGCCGGAGAGCATCGCACCACGTGCTTCCAAATTTTCAGGTTCTCTTAAGGCTATTGGTAGCCAACGACCAACGAGGCGCATGGCCTCAAGCGCCAAGCCGTCGCAAAGCGGGTGGAAGTCTGGAACGCTGTAGGCTTCTATCGCATGGACCAATGCATCCACACCTGTCCAGGATGTCATGTTAGGCGGAAGCCCAACAGTGATCTCAGGGTCGAGGATTACGAATGAAGGTTTCAGTTTCTCGTGCCAAATACACCACTTCATCATCCGAGCGGTATCGGTAACCATCGCGGTACTTTCAGTCTCGGCTCCGGTTCCAGCAGTTGTTGGAATACAAATCAGCGGTGGAAATGATCCAAGACCCGACAAATCCGGTTGGGTCTCTTCAAACTCGAATGCCCAAAGGTCGAAATCGTTGTTCGCCACGAGTGATATGGCCTTACCACCGTCCATGCCACTGCCACCGCCAATCGCGATTACACCATCGTGCCCTTTAGCCCGGTAGTGATGTCGTCCAGCCAAAATCTCGTCATCGCGCGGATTTGGCGAAATGTCGGAATAAATTGAATAGGCAATGCCGACATCTTCAAGACAGTTTTTAACCGTTCTCTGAAACGGCAAATCGACACTCTTGCAGTCTGTGACTACCAATGGCCGTGACATACCAGCAGATCGACAGAACTCGGCAATTTCTCTCAAGCGTCCTGGCCCGTAGGCTATCGGCACAGGAAAAGTCCAATCCTGTGGCTCAAGATAGTTCATGCGCCGGTCTCACCCTGCTTAAAGTCATGGGTCGCAATAGGGAACCAGGCAGGGAACGTATCGAGGAGAGATGCCATTTCAGACAGTACGTTAACATCGCCTTCCATCGACACGTCAGGCCCCAAAAGCTCGTCATTCCCGATTTGGCCCAGTGCAAACTCGCTCAGCATAAGACGCGGCAGGGTAATGGTTAGTTCCGCATCCGGATCCATTCCATTTCTGCTAACCAGGACGGCATTAGTTAACTCTGAATGACATGCTTCTTCGGTACCCACAATTTTCCAATTAATCGTAAAGGCATGCCCCACTGCTTTTGGTCCGTTTAGACGGATGCTTAACGAATTTGTTAATAGGAGCGGGCTCATACCTTTGAAAACATCACGTAGAACGCGATGGTTCTTGCTGCCTTTGGGTATGCCTTCACGTAACTCGTTCGCAGCTGACAAATAAGCGTTGCGCCAGGTTGCGTTCTCCGCAGCATAACCCATTTGCGTGTGTGCCGCGGCCGCTAGAAAGCGCGCAGGAATATTGCCGGGTTCAGCCCAAATGACTTGGTCTAGAATATGCGCAACCCACCGATAGTGCCCTGCTTCGTAGTCAGCCTGTGCACGTTCCAGCACGGCATCGGTTCCACCCATATAATCCAGCGTCCGGCGCGCGTGATCGCGGGGCGGCAATGCATCGAGATTGGCAGGGTTGCCGTCGTACCAACCTAGATAATAAGCGTAGATCCCGCGCACATTGTGTTTGATTGAGCCATAATATCCACGCAGGTGCCAAAGCCGTGCCAACGAAGGCGGAAACTCGATCGCATCGGCAATTTCTGCAGGCACATAACCATGGCTCATCAAGCGCAAAGTCTGGTCATGCATGTATTTGACGCCATCGCGCTGCTCACCAAGGAACCGACGAATTTCAGCCTTGCCGAATACGGGCCAGTTGTGGCCACTGATTAGGAATTCCGTGTCTTCATACAATAGGGAACGTGCGATCGAATCCGACCACTGCATGGCGTCACGTGGAAAAGCGCCGCGGATCGTATAGACATTGTGAAGGCACATATAGCAGTTGTCGGCGACATGCAGCGTCTGAAATTGTGGGAAGTAGCAATGCATTCCCGTTGGCGCCTCGCCGGGAGCGAACATGAACTCGATCTCGACGCCGTCGATTGTCATAAAGCCACCGTTCTTGCCGATAATATCGGTTGGCTCGATAAAAGTGACCTCACCGCCTTCAATCATCTGACCGAGTCCAGTATCGACAATACCGGTGGGACTGACTTCAAGGTTTTCGCCATACATATAATCATTGCGCGAAGGCATGCCTTCGGCGGCCAAACCCTGTTCTTTAACGACCCATTCTGTGAAACCTTCGGAGGCAATCACTCTGACACGGCCGCTTTTTACATCATCCTCCGAAATTATCCCTTTGACGCCACCAAAGTGGTCCGAATGGGTATGCGAATAGATCATTCCGACGATCGGTTTCTCGCCGATATGGTCATACAACAACTGTAATGCGTAGGCCGCCGTTTCGATCGTGGTAAGCGGGTCGACGACAATGTAGCCACTGTCACCTTCGACGAAGGTGACGTTACCAAGCGACTCTCCGCGCACCTGATAGACACGGTCTGTTACCTTAAACAGACCACGAAAATTATTGAGTAGCGCATGCCGCCAAAGGCTTGGGTGAACGGTATCGGGCGCGTCACCTTTTAGAAAAGCCTCGAACGCCGTGTGGTGCCAGACTGGATCGCCGTTGCGATCGAATATCGCAGAATCGTTGGGCCTGTGAATGAGGCCGCGCGCAGCAAACTCGAAATCTTGACGGTCTTGCCAGTTAAAAACCGGGTCATTGAGCGACCTCTGAAGCAGATCTCTGGTGAATTGGGACGGCTTCATCGCTTCCGGTATTTCGTCGTCTGGTTCCTTGTTATTCATGGTTTATAGGCAACAAAATGTGTTGGACGCAGAAATCCTTCATCGATGACTTTCTGTCGCATACGGCTGCTACGCAAACGATATTCAGCCTGTTCCCGCCCAATGCGTTCTACGAGTTTCTCAAACTTTTCATCGAGTTGCGCGACTTCCTTGGCAACCTCTCCACGGTGGAATGCATTCCGATCATTGAGGCTGACACTGCTAAATCCAGCTGCCTGTAATGCGGCACGGGTCTGCTCGAGGTTCTTGAGCTGAAAATCGAGATGAACTAGGTCAAGCCATCGATCCGCTGTCTCCGAAAAATGCCCTTCACCACCGCGCAGCCAGTCGCTACCAACCAGAACCCCACCCGTTTTCAGGATGCGGAGAATGTCTTTGTAGAACTCCTCCTTGTCGCGGATGTGAACAATGACGTCCTTCGTAAAGATCATGTCGAAAGAAGCATCGGCAAATGGAAGAGGCCCGGGTTCGACCAATTTAAAGGTAACCCGATCTGAAACCCCAGCGGCCTCCGCACGCTTCATCGAATGATCGATCAGATGCTTTTCAACATCGATCCCGACAACGCTTTTTGAACCATATTCACTGGCAAGCATGACTGTGATGACACCGAGGCCAGAGCCGATATCCAGCACGTTACGGCCTTCAACCTCAACACCACTAAGCAGGGCCTCAACGTCTTCCGCACCACCAGGAGCGAGATATCCATCACCCCACAGCCACTGCAGGGCTTCCGCAAACGTTTCATTGTATTGCGACTTTGTACCGGCACTCATCATTATACCCCGTATCCCTTAATTTGCCGGTAAGTCTATATTGCCCCTTCGGGTTCAGGAACCTAGCCAACGAGGTATTCATGCGTCTCCGCGCTTGTGATTGCGCCACTCAGCCGCCAACCTAGCCTCTAGAACGCAAGTTTGATTAGACGTAGCTGCTAATGTCGATTCTAAGCAATCATGAAAGGCCGCTTGCTCCGCCTGCCATGACACTTGTCTGTTGGCTGTCAGCCGGGCGAAGTTTAACTGAAATTGGCGTTGATAAATTTGCAGGATTTAGGGTCCAGCAGTTACTTTCGAAGCTATCGTAGACTGCGGGAGGTGCCGGCATGCCCGGTCCAGTTGACCACGATTGGTTGAAACAGGGCAGCACATCCAGCGCTGATGTCCGCCAGAGCTATGAAAATTGGGCCGGCTCTTACGACCAGGACCTCTCGGATTGGGATTACCGAGCGCCCTTAGACGCAGCATTACTTCTTAAATCCCATACTTCCGTTACAAGTAAGGTCCTGGATGCTGGTTGCGGAACTGGACTGGTTGGCACGGCATTGCGGCGTGTCGGATTTACGGGTGACATAACTGGGATCGACTTGTCACCAACCTCGCTGGAAAAAGCTGAGGAAAGGGGCGTATACCGCGACTTGCAGCCTGTCGATTTTCAGCAACTACCCCTTGCTCTTTCAGATGACACCTACGACGCACTGACATGCGTTGGCGTGTTGACTTATGTCTTGGACAGCGAAGCTATACTGAAGGAATTTGCCCGCCTCGTACGACCAGGCGGAATAACTCTTGTGACCCAGAGAAATGACCTCTTCCAAGAGCGAGCATTCGACAGGACAATCCAAGAGCTAGTGGATGAGCGGGTTTATAAGGACCCCGTCATTTCAGACCCGAAGCTTTATCTCCCGGGCAACCCCGACTTTGGTTCAGACATTCAAGTAATTTATGCCATTCTAACCGTGGCATGACCTCAATAATGTGTTGGCCCAGACTGCAAACGGAAATTTTCTTTACACGCGAATAATCAAAACCGCAAAGATCGGCCAAATCCGCGCCAACCGCCAGCAGCAGGCCAAAATCGACACCGCCCCCACGATCTACGCGCATCAGGCAACTTGGGCAACCGTCGTTGGTGAAGGGAAAAGCCAAAGGATGGGTTGCGGGCACCAGTAACTGAGTACCAACGCTTCAGGACCTCAGAACGTGGCAATGGGAACCAGAACATAGGCTGCGGCGGCTTATACTTTCTTGACCAGACCCCTGCCCCGCAAACACCATTACCGAAAAACTCGTAACGCGTTTATGCTTTTGCCAATTGTAATCTTTTAAACCTGATAACAGTCACGATCAGGCCACAAACCATCACTAGATTGCCACGAATTAGCCAGGTAGACGTCGGTTTTTTCCGTTTTGATATCGGTTATCCCAAACCGAAACTAAACGGAGGCTATCATGCCACCTTTCGCCCTAACTCCCATCGTCTTTGCCCTGATAATGTCAGCTGGCACACTTAGCACTACAGATAACGAGGCAAAGACTACCTCGGCACCCCCTCAAAAAATTATTTCGACGAAGGGAAACACTCCTGCCCAAATGATGAATAACACGAAGCCTGAAGAGCCAGGCAGATCTTCTGACGTTTCATCCGCTGTGCCTTCTAATCCGGTTAAAAAGGCTGCTATCGAAAAAGTTCCCGATATCCAGACAGAACAAAATAGTCAGCAGCGGTTTCAGAAAATTAGCGCTAGTTTGAAATCTAGGAGTGCAGTTGATAACCCAGGACAGTACTTCCCCGAGACCGAAGTTGGCGACAACGGCGGGTACTCGGCGCCACTCGGCCTCAAGGACGAATCTCACAACGACTGGATGAAGTAACGCTTTTAAATTTAACGACAGGAGGAAGACACTATAGTTCACAAAAAAAGTGCGCTCCAATCAGGCTGCGCGCTGATTTCTCACTTTGGTTCATACTATTAGCTAAAATTCCGTGTCAGGGTCGCTCCGAGATACATGCGTTTCCGGAACTCAGGAAGCCTTGGTTTGGAATTTCTGCAAATTTGGGGGTAAAAGGCACGATGCTCCCAGGATAGGGCCTATCCCTTTTCCGGGGGAAACCTATGCGTCCGACGTTGGGGGTTCCATCTTTTCAGTCGTAAAAACAGCCTCGAACCCTTCAAATTCCGGATGGCCCAAATAAAGTCCCTTGTTTTGGCCGGCATTCTTATGTGCTTTACGGAATGCATCGGATTTAGTCCAAGCTTCAAAGTCTCCGCGGCTATGCCAGGTCGAGTGGCTCGCATACAAAACATGGTCGTCTCCCTCGGCACCTTTTAGCAAATAAAACCCTACAAAGCCTGGGACCGCTTCTAAGTGGCTATCCCGCTCGCGCCATACCTTTTCAAAGGCACTTGAGTATTCCGCTCGAACCCGGAACCTATTCATTGCTATAAACATTTTCACTCCTTCTCAGCCTAGCGTTCCGCAACACAGCCACTGCTTTGACCAGGGTGATGCGAGTGGTTCCTGGCGGACCGCAATACACTGTATGTAAAGTCCGAAATACCTTGACCAGACGGGTGATCCAGATATTATGCGAATAATTCGCATTTTCAACTAATATATTTTATACGCTCCTATCTGCCGATAATACATCGAGTGTAAATCAGGCCACAAAAACACAGGAATACTAATGATTGGACGAGCCCTACCGAACGTTACATTCAAAACCCGTGTTCGCGATGATACCATAGGCGGACCTAACCCCTATAGGTGGGAAGACGTAACTACTGATGACTATTTTTGGCAAGAAGTAACAACCGAAGATTACTTTAAAGGAAAACGCGTTATTCTATTTTCATTGCCCGGTGCATTTACACCGACCTGTTCAACATACCAATTGCCGGATTTCGAGAATTTGTTCGAAGAATTCAAGACAAGAGGTATAGACGAAATCTATTGCCTGTCGGTAAATGACGCATTCACAATGAATGCCTGGGCAAAGGATCAGAGCATCGTGAATGTTAAGCTGATACCGGACGGGTCTGGTGAGTTCTCCCGTAAAATGGGTATGCTTGTGACTAAGGATAATCTTGGATTTGGCATGCGTTCTTGGCGCTATGCAGCCATTGTTAACGACGGTGTAATCGAAGATTGGTTCGAAGAACCCGGTTTCAGTGACAATTGCGAAACAGACCCCTACGGCGCTTCGTCTCCGCAAAGTGTGATGGCAGAGCTTTCCGCCTAACGAAGAATTCGCAATTGGACCGAACGACCTCGTCCGTATCATACCAGCCAGACCAAATCTAAAAACAAGTGAATACGAAACTCGTAGGAATAATCCCACGAATTCCATTTTTTTACGGATGGGTCATCGTGGGATGCGCTATGTGTGCGAATTTTGCTCGCCAGGGGTCTGCGGTTGCTACCCTGTCGATTTTTGCTGTTCCTATGTCGTCGACGTTTGGCTGGTCGATGACCGAGTTCTCGGGTGCGGTATCCCTGGGTGGTCTGCTCGGTGCCGTAATTTCTCCGAGTGTCGGCGTTATAATCGACAATCGGGGCGCCGGACGTATCCTCGTGGCAGGAACGCTGGCGATTGGCGTCAGTATGCTCTTATTATCGCAGACATATTCGCTGATATGGTTCTACGCAGCATTTTGCCTAGGCCGTATGGCTTTCGCAGGGCCTTTCGAAATAGCCATCACCAGCGCAGTCGCAAACTGGTTTATACATTTGCGCGGCCGCGCCATGTCCCTTACCGCACTAGCTCATAGTATCGGGCTTAGTATTTTGCCAATCGTCGCGTTCACGGCCATTGATTGGTGGGGTTGGCGAATGGGCTGGGTCACCATCGCTGCTCTCGTGTTGTTGGTAGGTGTCGTCCCCAACTGTTTTCTTATGATCCAGAGGCCAGAAGATGCCGGGCTGCGCCCCCATGCTAAAGATCAATCGAATGGCAAAACAAATTGCATTGGCGATGTTGCCCATACAGAACAAAGCTTAACGCGCAGCGAAGCATTGCGAACGCGGACATTCTGGCTCTTGATCGCATTTTCAATGCTTATCTATCCTGTGCAGGCTGGTGTGAGCCTCCATCAAGCCCCACATCTTATTGAACGTGGTATTTCGATGGGCGCCGCTGCCATCGCTGTGAGCCTGTTTTCGCTGATGGCAGCTGTTGGCAGTCTTTTCTTCGGCCAAATTGAAATGCGACTTGGCGCCTACCGAAGCCTAGCAGGCGCATCGATACTGATGGCACTCGGTGCCTTAACCATGCTTATGATATCAGGTGTTTGGACCGCATACCTCTCCGCTATCACATTTGGCGCGGGCATTGGCGGACTTCTGACCCTCCTGCCGGTAGCGTGGGCCAACAGTTTCGGGCGACAGAACCTGGGGGCGATACGCGGGATTACGCTGCCAGTGCAAACAGTTGCGCAGGCCACTGGGCCCCTTTTGTCCGGTGTTATCTTCGACCTCACAGGTAGCTACGACGTCTCTCTTACTGTGTTTTGTATTTTCGGGTTCGCGTCAGGACTTTTGATTTTGTTTGGAGCTCGGTCGTGGAGGGTCACGTCGCAATGAATTTCTCTACCGATAAAGTTTCCTTAAAAACCTATATATCCAAAATTACGCCGATATCTCAAATGCATAAATTTAAGTGCTTCAACGAGCAACAGCACAAAATTTTATTCCTATAGTTTAACTCGGCTGAACTGATCTCTTTAAATTAGCGGCAACATCGATTTAATCACATAGTGAAAGTTTGTCAGGCCACCAATTAGGCCTGTCCGCATTGATTTGTTTCGGACAACATTATCGCCAATTTCCGTCCGGCTAATTCTCAATGAACCCGACGCACCTTTACGAGTTAGACCGTATTTCACTTTTATGTCTGCACTGATCCTATATTGAAAATAAGTCATTCTAATAGTTAAAGGTACGATGCAACCTATTCGCATTAGCTTTAAATTTATTCTGTGCTAATGATTATCAATAAAAGACTTATAGTTGATAATAATTATCATTATAACCTGTTGTTTTTATTATATTTTGGTATTGTATTTATCTTAAAGGTTCTACATATTATTAATGAAAGGGTAAATTTTAGGAGGGATCATGAAAGGAAGTTCAGCTGTCATTAAACAATTGAATGCCGTCCTTAAAAATGAACTTATCTCTATAAATCAGACTTTTCTGAATTCGCGCATGTTCAATAATTGGGGCTTGAAACACCTCGGAGAACGCGAATATAAAAAATCAATCAAAGACATGAAGCAGGCCGATGCTTTGATCGAGCGTACATTATTCCTTGAAGGTCTTCCGAACCTTCAGGATCTTGGCAAGCTTCGCATCGGCGAAGACACCCAGGAAATTTTGAGTTGTGAGCTTGCGCTCGCGACTGACAGCATCGCTGAGCTGCGCGTTGCTATCGCGCTATGCGAACGCGAACAGGATTACCTATCGCGCGAAATCCTCGATGGCATCCTGGAGGAGAAAGAAGAATATCTCGACTGGCTTGAGACTCAGGGTGGACTAATCCGGGATGTGGGCCTCGAAAATTACCTCCAATCACAATCTTAGAAAGGACAGATCGATGAAAGGCAATGCCAAAGTTATTGATACGTTGAACAGCCTTCTTACTCATGAGATGTCCGCAGCGGACCAATATTTCATCCATTCGCGCATGTTTCAGGACTGGGGCCTGAATGAGCTTTATGAGCGCCTCAAGCATGAGCAAGAGGAGGAATTGGGGCATGCCGCGCAGCTTGTCGAACGCATCCTATTCTTGGAAGGTACGCCCGACGTCGCAGCGCGCGCGAAGCTTAATATAGGCGCCGACGTAAAGGGGATGATCGAGAACGATCTTGCATATGAGGTATTAGTGCAGAAAGAGCTGGTCGCCGCTGTCGCCATATGTGAACACGAGAGCGACTTCGTTAGCCGCCAGGTCCTCCTTAAGCTGCTTGAAGACACCGAGACAGATCACATTCATTGGTGTGAAATTCAGTTGGGACTAATCGACAAGATGGGCTTGCAGAATTACGTCCAGTCGCAAATGTCGTAAATTTTTGGCTCCAAGGTACTTCGCAAATCGGATCTAAACGCCATCCGGAGGGATAAGGCCGTGCAAATGAGTCGAAGCTCTTTCGCACGGCTACGAAGTTTATGGCGAAAATGCTGTTACAGGTGATTGTTAGCTTTCCGGCTTTTTGCACTCTTATGTTTTTTAAAACCGCTAGCGCCGCGTCGCAGACACGACACACCGGTGGGCGAAATTCGCAATAATAACCGTGCTGCCACACACGATCTTGGTATCCATCCAATCTGGCTCAATTCGATGGATCGCACGGAAAGACCATGGGACTGAAAATTCCCGAAACACTCCTTCTTGATCATCTTAACTATCAAGCCATAGTTCGGATGATCTATTTCAACTATGTCGCCAACAGTAACAACGCCCGTTGGCCCTAATCGCTTAGCAAGTGCAAAGTCGCCATGGTTTAGAACCGGGGCCATACTATGGCCCCGAATACGGATTAACCGCAGCCCAAACATTGGCTATCAAAAAACGGGGTAGACGGTAGCCAATTCCGGTGGGTATGGGCAGAGCTGCCGCGTCGTAGAAATTTCCTTCGTCTGCCAAAATATTTCCGCAAAAAGGTTAACCAGTTCTACCAGCGCTTCTCCATCCTTGCGTAATACGCTCTGCTTGCACGCGCTAGCCTTCATCATTATCTGGTGCGTTAGGTCGTGGATTTCAGGGTGTGCTTCAATTTGCGGCGCCTTAAAATAATCTCCCCAGATTATCCGGACTTCATGTTTCAATTTTTCAGCTTCTTGCTCCTTTTGGAGAATGCACCGGGTAATTGTATTTTGCGCCTCCAGTGAAGCTATCGCGCCGCCGCCCGCTGTTTCTTCCAAAATGTCCAGGAGCCGCACAACCGAAAGCGCGGCGATTTGCGCCGCAGAAGGGTCATATATTTTGCAGGGTATGTCGCAATGGGCGTCAACATTTTCAAATTCGACAACGCTATCTATCGCGTGCACAAGTTCGTATAGCATTAAGGTGACCCCTCATAATTTGGATTTGATGATGTGTTTTGTTTTGAGCAAGAGCCTCAATCCTGCCTCGCACGAGACGGAAGAACTCCCAAACTCGCAAGAAGCGTGCCGCCAAGATTGATGGCGCAGCAGGCGATAACTGCGCCGGCAGCGCAGAAGCCTAGGAAAAACATCAATCCAGGCACGGTCGAAATAGCTGCATGGGAGTGAGCCGATAAGGCGACAAATGGCGCCATACAGACAAAAATGTAGAGTCGGCACCCAAAAAGGCGGATAAAAATCCCGCCAAACATGCCCATTAAGACGAAGCCAAGGGCATGACCCAAGTCACCAATGACATGGGAAAACCCTGAACTCCCGGGTACGGCTTCGTGAGCCACCACCGTTAAGCTGTGGGTTGTCGTAAACAAGAAAATGATTGCGAATGTCCAAAACTTATTCATTCCCATACTCCGTTAAGCACTTTGTCGGTCTTCAGCTTCGTTCATTTTCTGGCCACCACGCTAACCCGGCACTTCCCTCAGTAGGTGCCAGATATAGGCAACTACTACGGCAGGGATGGCGCTATACAGGGTGGCCAAGAGCGCTGCTTTCGGCGCAACGGCAATCGCAGGAAATAGCGCGTCACCATCATTGGCGATGGCATTGCCGAACTGCGCAGATAACGGAAGCGTGCCGGAGAGATAAAGGCTGGTCACAATTATTTGTGGCCCACAGCCAGGCACAAAACCAACAAGTATGGCGAGCGCAGGTACAACTGGCGCCCATACGATAAACAATTGAGCTAAGTCCAGTCCGCTGACCGCGACCACTAGTTCATAGCCGACGAAGGCAAAAATCACCCAGGCCATAACCAAATTAGTGCTGAACATCACAGAGGACAGCAGCGGGAGACAATCTTTGGTCTCGTCAATCGATCCTCCCGCAAATCCGGAAAAGCCATCGTCGCGGACCGCCCACATCACCAGGCCAAGAACTGAACCAGCGACGCCTAGCCAATGCGCTATGGGTATCTGGAACAGCGCCATCGCATAGGTATTGATGTCGACCTGGAAAGCGCCCAGGATTCCGAGCGTTATTCCAGGTATAAAGAGCGCAAGCCAGACAATGCCAACAACACGCCATGCAGCAAGAATATTTGGGTTGCCGGTAGACCTATACTGTCGGATCCGCGTTGGTGCTGCCGGCCGCAGAAACTCTTTACCATGCACCAAATCAACCAAGTAACCGCTGCAAAAGGCGGCCACGACGCTGACCGAGAGGACCCAGAGCGCCGTTCTCGGCTCCCGGGCAAGCAGCAAGAACATGGCGTCACCCATGGTGGCGATCAGGGTCGCAACGACAGAGCCAAAGCTCAAATAGCCGCGGGAGAACTGTGTGACCACAATAATCGCACCACCACAGCCTGGAAGCGCTCCTAAGAGGGTGGAGGCTGGAACTTGCCAGACGCTTCGCTGATCAAGCCAGCGGCCAAGATCGGTTTTTAGGCAGCGTTCGGCGCCTAACAACAGCATCATGGTTCCAGCCACAAATACAGCAACCGCAAGGTACGCCTCGCTAATCGCCCTTAACGCAATTGCTCCGCCATCCGGGATCCATACCGCGATGGTCACGAACCCAGTCAAGGTCAATATTCGTTGGCCGGGCCGCATGGCAAATTGCAATGCATTGGTGACCGGCTTTGGTTTTCGCGTCGGCGCGATAATGGACTGAATTTGACGATAGCTTGGCACGATGCAGCTCTGCCCTTTGTCTAGAAAGAGACACGCGGCGGCGGCGATGCGTGCTGTCGGAATCGCAAACGGATTTTAGAAGCAAGTAATTGGTAACAAATGCCTCCTCATACCTAATGCAATTAATAATTAATTGCAATATGATTTAATTATCACCACATTTTTCATGGGTGACCTGCCGTTAAATCGAAACAACACACTATTCCAATTTTTGCAGGAATGTCCGTCAAATCGGATATCTGCGCATCAAATTAATACACTAAACAAAAACATCCCCTCCAATTTTGTTGCAATTAATTATTAGTAACGGTAAACAAGCGTTGCGAATAATTATTACTACCATCTATTAATATTTATCGACGCCAACATGATGACCCCTATCACGCTTGATGCTCTTGAAACGCTAATTATACAGGCCATGCGAAGACATATAGATGTGGGGTCGGACGTATGGCTGCCCGCGGAAAGCAAGGTGACGTTCGACAAAATTGAAACTTACATGCAGCTTTTTATAGATCTACTGCGTGGTCAAGACCCGTTTGCGGTAAAGCTCAAGCCCCTTTTAGACCCGAAAGCCACTCTGTTCGAAATGCAATTGCTCTACGCGATTTCCGAAAAGCGGCGCGGCAATCATAAGGCAGTGTCGGAAGTGCTGAATTGGTGGTTTCCGCAAGCAAATGTTCCGGAAGCTCAGGAAATTTTGTGTGGGGTCGCAACCTTGTTGAACAAAGCCGGTGTGAAATTACACACCTCAAAACAGCTCAAAGAAAAAATGCTAGTGGCTTCCGTCACCCGTCCCGAGCAGCACTACTCATCAAACTACGTCAACCGGGATCAGCATCCGGTTTCCAAGTATCTCACCGCGGAAACTTTCCACTAGAAAACACTGAATTAGAGGAGCAATCATGTCCCAGGATGTCCTGGTGGAGGTGGACAACCTCCATGTCACCTTTCCCACCGTCGGAAAACATGTTGAAGCGGTGCGAGGCATCACATTCAACATTCTCAAGGGCAAGACCCTGGGCGTCGTCGGCGAATCTGGATCCGGCAAATCTGTGACATCTATGTCGATGCTCCGGCTCAACGATATGGCCGGCGCCTACATGCCAGAGGGCAGTATCTTTCTCAACAGCGAACGTCTTGGCCGGGTCGACATCACGAAGGCTGACGAAAAAACCATGGGGACAGTGCGCGGACGGGAGATCGGCATGATCTTCCAAGAGCCCATGACATGCCTAAATCCCGTATTAACAATCCGTACACAACTCACCGAAGCTCTGTTTCAACATTTGAACCTGAATATAGACGAAGCGGAGGCCAAGGTGCTCGAGTTGTTGCAGCGCGTAAGAATCCCAGACGCGGAAAGCAAACTAAACCAGTACCCTCATAACCTCTCGGGCGGCATGCGCCAGCGCGTCATGATCGCCATGGCACTGGCCTGCGGTCCATCGCTGCTAATTGCGGACGAACCGACGACGGCCCTCGACGTCACGATCCAAGCGCAGATCCTCGACCTCATCAAGGACGTCCAAGAAGACTTCGAAATGTCGGTGCTGTTTATCACTCACGACATGGCGGTCATCGCAGAAATGGCTGACGACGTCATCGTCATGTTCGAAGGCGAGATTGTAGAGCGTGGCCCTGTGCATGACATCTTTCATAAACCTGAACACGATTACACCAAAAAGCTTATCGGCGCCGTTCCCCGGATTGGCAGTATGGCGGGCAAAAATGAACCGGAAAAATTCCCGGAAGTCGTCGATTAGTCACGATCAACAAAATAAATGAAGGACTTTTTCCCCATGGAACCAAAGATGCGTGAGAGCGAAAACCTGCTCGAAGTGAAAAATTTGACAACACGCTTCGATATCACGGACGGGTTCTTCAAACGAACAACTGAACGCGTGCACGCAGTCGAAGACATCTCTTTTAACCTTCAATATGGCGAAACCCTGAGCTTGGTCGGCGAAAGCGGTTGCGGCAAGACAACGACTGGGCGCACGATTATGGGCCTTCAGGAAGCGACTTCGGGGGAAATTTACTTCGACGGCCAATCGGTGCTGGACCATTCGCGGGAGGAGCGGCTCTCATTTTGCCGTGCAGTGCAAATGATTTTCCAAGACCCTTACTCTTCCCTCAACCCGCGCATGTCTGTTTATGACGCGTTGGCGGAACCAATCAGGGTTCATAAGTTACTCAACAAAAGGGATATTGAGGACCGCATCGCTGAATTACTCGAACAGGTAAACCTAAAACCATTCTTCGCGAAACGGTTTCCGCACGAGCTCAGCGGAGGACAGCGACAACGCATTTCGATCGCCCGGGCGCTTGCGCTCAATCCAAAAATGATTATCTGCGACGAAGCCGTATCCGCACTGGATGTAACGATTAAAGCACAGGTTATCAATCTGCTAATGGACCTGCAGAAGAACCTCGATCTCTCCTTCCTGTTTATCAGTCATGATATGGCCGTGGTAGAACGGATAAGCCATCGTGTGGCTGTAATGTATCTCGGCCGCATAGTGGAAATCGGCCCGCGTGCCTCAGTGTTCGAAAACCCAACACATGAGTATACAAAAAAGCTCTTATCAGCGGTTCCCGTAGCCGACCCTGAACTACGCCGTACTGAACGCAATATCGACGTGGACGAAATTCCTAGCGCTGTTCGTTCGCTAGATTACTCTCCTCCCATCCTTACTTACAGTGAAGTAGGTCCCGGGCATTTTGTAGCCCACGAAGCAGCGTAAGGCAGCCCGTATGATGGGCCAGCTTAAAAGTCATGTACCTCCGCAGCCCTTTGAGTGCCATTAATAAACTATGCCCAATTATAAAATAAATCATTTAGATTAAGGGGATAGCATCCAGCTTTAGTTACTAGTCAATTTGTATCGTATTGATTATCTATCTCAATCTGTCTGGGAACCAAGAATACTAATCGGGCAGGCACTAAATCTTTCCCTTCCTATAAGTGCGAGACCGAGCATCTAAAACGGCGCCGCTTTGATCGCTCAGCTATTTGTCTTTCCTGCGTCCATATAGTTCTAGCTTGTGATCAATAAGGTCATATCCGAGTTCACTCGCGATATCTTCAATCAAAGTTTCAAGGCGCGAATCCGTGAATTCGCGAACATCGCCCCCGTCCACGTCGATAACGTGGTGATGCTGATCTAAATTAGTTTCAAATCTTGAAAGTTTATCGTTGAACTCATGCCGGCGGACTAAATTGAGCTCATCCAAAACATTGAGTGTACGATATACCGTGGCGATGCTTATCGTCCCATCAACCGATCTCGCGCGTTGGTGTACGATATCGACAGAAGGATGGTCGTCTGCTTCATCGATGATTTGCAGGATGATACGCCGTTGGCCTGTCATTTTGAGCCCGGCACCAATACAGCGCCTGATCAGGTCCGTCGCCATGTGTATTCGCTCCAAATATAGTCATGGTCTCTGCCGTTCGCCCTCACCGAAGCACCAATTTTCCACGCGTCGCAGATAAAATAGGAGATCTGAGGCGTTTCTTTAGGCCCTTGTACAAGCGACAAAATAATAATATAATTTTGTGTGGCCGGTGAAAGTTGATACTGATCCATTTGTCTCGTGATCCCGTTCACGAGCAGCAGTCGGCCCTATTAGTTGTAACTGAAGCGCCTGATAGTCATCGCATCGCCCCCAAATGAATGAAGCAAGCCTCAACGAGGCGGCATCAGCAATACGCATACCAAGGACAGTACAACAAGGTTGCATCAACAATCAACTAATTAATAATGATAATTAATTGCATTTTTGATAATTTAATTACAGTGGCTTAATAATTTAATAAGAACATTTATACGGTGGTGTATGCTTGACACGATAATGATAATGATTATTATTATCATAATCAAAAATAGCCAACCTACTCAAATTAAGATGACTAAAAAACAAATACAAAGTCGGAAGCCTCTCGCGCTTAAGAACCCAACAGTCCGTCGAATAACCAGCGCGTCCTTGCTTTCAGGGCACAGGAAAATGCACATCGAACATGATGGGGCGGTGTACTCCTTAAGCCTAACTCGTTACGGAAATTTAGTACTGACAAAGTAATTACGCAGCGGTCTGTATTTATAGACCGCATCCAACCCTCAGTTGGACCAGCCAGCCAAACCACAGCCAGCCAATCCAACCCCCAAACTAAAAGACATGTTACGTTGATCACAATGCAAGTCTTTGTGGATCAGTTAAATAAATGAGAGGTCGAGTTATGGCAGATATACAACGATCACTGCAGAAAATTTTTGACTTAGTCATATTATTAGTTGCTGTTCTGATCTTATTGCAAATTTTATTTGGAGAATCTTTTGTACACTTTTTTGGCATTGATGTGGTCAGCAACATCGGAAGTTTGATACAGAAATTTGGAAACGCGGGAATGGCCGGGATTGTTGCTGCGGCATTCGCCGCCTATTTGATTTTGCGTGGAAGGGGAAAAGATAAAGAGAACCCTCTGCCACCAAGCGAACAAGGCTAACAACACAGGGAAGAAAAGGCTAACGATCACCGGTGGTTTTATATATTGAGGCCGTAAAACATACGTATTCATCTTGTTTAAACACACCGGAAAATCAGTGGGAGTTAAGTAGGGATATAAAATCTAAAAACAGGAGATATTAAGATGATGGAAGGCATTGGACGTTGGTTACGTGATATCGTCAATATTGCATTGATCGTAATTGCCCTTGGCGTCGTGTTACAAATCTTATTTCCTCAGGCACTGGTTTTTATCAGCGCAGATGTGACAGGAAATCTAATTGGTCTCATTGAAAAGTTTTCTGGGGCTGGATTAGTCGGTTTGATTGCGGCAGCAATCGTATATGCCGTGATACAACAGAAATAACCTACGTGCCTGTCCCGTTACTCGCGGGGCAGGCATTTATTTTTTAAGATTAGATCCAATTTTTAAAGTTTGCTTTCACTAAACCTGGTGTAGGCTCACTAAGGTTGTAGTCATCTTACAATTTCAGATAATTTATTCGGGCATAGCATTACAACTAATATTTTGAATTTTCGAGTATAGTTTAGATATATTATTCTCGATACCTTGCTTGATGTTGAAGTATTTCCTTAAATTTTAAATTTATTGTTTGTTTCTTAATAACGCCTGAAAATCACATATTTTGAAATCGATGCGGGGCCAATCTAGCAATTGGTTGTCCCAAATATCTTTAAAGTGCCTAAACATAACACTTGCAGAAACCAACTAAATATATATTATGCGAATAATTCCCAATTGCAGGAATAGGACGAGGAATGTCATCAAATATTACTGTGCTGACCAAATATACTAATGGCAAACTTGGCAAAGTTATCATACTTGGCTCGTTAACGGCATTAGCTACCGCCTGCGGAACCTCCACTGATCCTAACGTTTATACAGGTTACCCTGTTACACTTAGCGGATATGCTGGCAGTAAAAATACTTCTGTTTCATATACCGGTCAGATTGCACGCCACGTACTGCACGACTCTTTAAAATCACTTTCTGGAAAAGGCTCCGGAAAAGATAACCCAAAACTAAAATCCCAGATGTTATCTTATTATAAAACAAAGGATAAAAATAGACCTATCATTGCTCCAAGATCTAAGGGTTCTTTTAAAATATTACAAAACAATGTGGATCAGGTCAGTAAAGGAAAAAACCTGATCGGAAAGACATATAAAGGTACTATTTCTGGCATGCCATCTGGCATGACAGGACCAGAATTAGTAGAATTTTGGATCGATAAGGCTTCGTCTGCTAACAAAGGAGTAGATCGCAAAAACGGTTATAATTATCCGCAGTTAATATCTAAGTTTATTATGGGTGCTGTATCATATAATCAAGCTGTTGATAATTATCTTGATGAAAAACTTGGTGCGAACAAAAAGCCAAATAATAAGCCTTACAAAAAAGGGGCCCCGTATACTGGGAAGGAACATTCCTGGGATGAAGCTTTTGGGTATTTTGGTACACCCGCGCACACTATGAAACTAACACCAAAACAAGTATATGAAATTGCAAAGATGGGTAAAAAATCAAAACCCCCTCAAAATGCTCTGAAATATGCCGACTACAACAAAGATGGAAAAGTCGATCTCAAAACGGAGATGACTTTTGGTCCTGCTTATTATGCCGCAGGGTCTGACAAAGGCGGAAAAACAAAGTATTTGCACACCATCACTAAGGCATACCTGGATGGTAGAAAGTTAATAACTGATGCCAAAGGTAAAAAACTTACAAACACACAACGCGCATCCTTGAAATCCTATGCAAAAATAATCGCTAGTAATTGGCAACAAGTTTTAGCCGAGGCCACACATAAATATGCCGGATCTGTGCACAGCGACATTAAAAAACTAGAAATTATCGTAGAGTCTAAGGGTAATGTTTCTAAGGCTCTCAGCAAATACATAAAGCATTGGGGTGAGTTAAAAGGCTTTAGCTTAGCACTACAAACAGGGAAGGAAAATCTCGGAGAGATAGGCACTAACCTAAATAGATTAGTAGGTTACGGCCCGGTTATGCTTGATAATAGTCAAGTTGTCGATATTGACCGCTCCGGTAATTACGCCCGAAGCAAAGTTATCACGCTAAGTAAATACAAAGACAATATGGTTAAAATCCAGACCATATTAGCATCGCAGTTCAAAATTAAAGGTCTCGCCAAAAAGATCAAAAATTAATCAAAAACACAATATCGAACAAAAGGGTGAAGGCGACATATCGTTTTCACCCTTTTTTTTATAAAATTCTCTTAAGAATAAATACATCTACACAGGAAAATGTGGTGAACCCCGGATTATCGAGCAGGCGACTGAAATTAGTTCGATCGTTCACGAGCAATATTAATAATGAATGAACACCTGAAAATTTCCTCCAAATTAAACAGGAACGTTCCGCTTGGGAGGCTGTGTAGCGACCGCTCGAACGAAGGGTATCGCGTTTCTTCGCGATATCAACCTCAGTCAATTAAACGCGCCTAAGAGCCCTACCAAGTATTGTCTGGACGGGGTGTTCTTGCGAGGCACCGAAAAATTACTCTGGTTTATAAAAAAATTAAATGATCCTCACCGGCGCGTGTTTCGTAGAACATTTTGGATAACATAAATTTCAATAGCGGGGGTTGCGAATGACAAGCAACATCAATATGTTTGAGATTGAGACTTATTTACAAGCTTAATTAGACAAATTTCTGGTTAAAGGAAAACCAATGAAAAACCACCTCTTTGCTGGTGTATCGGCACTCGTTATCGCCGTTGTATCTGGCCCTGTTCTAGCGAACGATATCTATGCCGGTTTTCCGGTAACACTTAAAGGATATGACGGCGCGAAAAAGACCTCTGTAGCCTACACGGGACAGATCGCCCGACACGTATTGCACGATTCTCTTAAGAAGTTAGCGAATTCCGGAAACGGCTCAGCAAACCCGGACCTACAGGCCAAAATGACAGCCTATTACTCCGGCAAGGATGCGGGCCGCGCAATTCTTGCACCGAAGACGAAGGGACCGTTCGCGGTCAAACAATCAGGCATCGACGACATCAGTAAGAAGAAGAACCTGGCGGGCAAGACTTATAAGGGCACTATTACGGGCATGCCCAACAACATGACCGGGCCAGAACTGGTTTCGTTCTGGATAGCCAAAGCTTCTTCCGCCAACAAAGGCTACGACGCGGCCAACGGCTACGATTACGGGCAGTTGATTTCCAAATTCATAATGGGGGCGGTGTCATACAACCAGGCCGTCGACAATTATCTCGACGAGAAGTTGCGTGCAGACAAAAAGCCAAACGACAAGCCCTATAAGAAGGGTGCCCACTATACTGGTAAAGAGCACTCCTGGGATGAGGGCTTCGGATATTTCGGCACCCCAGCTCACACGATGTCTTTAACGCCGGGGCAGGTCTATGAGATCGCCAAACAGGGTAAAAAGTCGAAAGATCCAAAAGACGCTTTGATTGCCGCTGACTACAACAAAGACGGCAAGGTCGACCTAAAGACCGAAATGACCTTTGGTCCGGCCTACTACGCGGCAGGATTCGACAAATCAGGCAATGGCACCAAATACCTACATACCATCACTAAAGCCTATCTAGACGGCCGTAAATTGATTGCCTCAGCTAACGGCGAAAAACTTACCGATGCGCAGCGCAACATGCTGATGAGCTACGCAGATGTCATCCGTAAGAACTGGCAAAAAGTCCTGGCCGAGGCGGTATTTAAATATGCCGGCTCAACCTACAAAGACTTGACGAAACTGCAGACCATCATCGAAGCCAAAGGCGATACCTCTAAGGTACTACGGAAATATGTCAAACATTGGGGTGAGCTCAAGGGCTTCAGCCTGGCATTACAGACCGGCAAGGAAAACCTTGGTGAGACGGCGACCCGGTTAAACCGCCTTGTTGGATTTGGTCCGCTGATGCCAAACCAAAGCCAGGTCGTAGATATTGATAGCAAGGGCAACTATGTCCGCGACCAGGGTTCAGGCATGGGAGAATACATGCTCCATATGCTGAAGGTTCAAAAGTTGATGGCCGACAAGTTTGGCGTGAAAGCCCGCAAAAATGACATGCTGAAAGAAATGGCAGGATTGTCGAAGAAGCTCGGCGGAAGCGATAGCTCAGAGAACGATTGATTAAACTCGGTGGCGGGCCCCCTCGCCCGCCACCGTCCGTTTCCTCAATTTTTGGCAGCTTGCATGGAAACGTTGTTTGAACAATATCTGGACCAACTAATTGGTCCGTTTTTGGACCCGCGTAAGCGGGTCTTTTTTGGCTATCTAATTTCCGCCCTGTTAATTGCTCTTTGCGTCCAGTGGTTTACCATTCGGATTGGCAACGCCAATATCAGATCACCTCTTTTTTCACGAAAAATCTGGTGGTCCCCGTCGGCCAGGCTTGACTATATGATTGCCGCGCTGAATCAGGCGGTCACAGTAGGCCTCGCGGGCCGTTTACTGACAAAATTGACCGTCGCTACGCTTATTTTCGAAGCGATGCATATCTGCTTCGACGGTCGAGTGACCGCCGGACAGAACATGCCGGATTGGATTGTCGCCGGAAGCTTTACGGTTACGCTCTTCCTCTTTGACGATTTAGCGAAATATCTGGTTCATCGCGCGCTGCACCGTATTCCTATTCTCTGGTGCTTTCACAAAGTCCACCATAGCGCGGAGACCCTGACCCCATTAACGGTTTACCGCACACATCCAGTTGAAGGTATTATATTCGCGTTTCGAGCGACGCTCGTTCAGGGTGCCACAATAGCTGCTTTCTTCTTCTTTTTTGGCGATCGCGTCGAACTCCTCACCGTTCTTGGTGTCAATATAATCCTATTCGCTTTCAACGCAGCCGGATCAAATCTCCGCCATTCCCATGTCTGGATCTCCTATGGCCGCCATCTTGAGCGATTTCTTATTTCGCCCGCCCAGCACCAGATCCATCACTCTGTCGACCCACGTCATATCGACAAAAATTACGGCGCCATCCTTGCGCTGTGGGATTGGATCGGCGGCTCTCTAGTGCTGGCCGGTGCCCGTGAGACCCTTCAATTTGGGCTGCAAAAAGAAACCCAACACAAACATAATTTACGAATGGCCTATCTGACACCAATCGTCGACGCTCTTCGTAGCCTTCAGAAACCGATTAAAACAGGATTGAACAAGATGTTCTGCTTATCCAACACCAATAAGTTCCGCCGGATTGGCGTAAATTCATTACTCGGCGCTGCCGTTTTCGCTGGCAGCTTGGCAGCCTCCGGTGCGTCTTTAACTGCCGAACTTAATATTTATTCCCATCGTCAACCCTTCCTCATCGAACCTTTTATCAAAGCCTACTCGAAACAGACGGGCACTAAGATCAACATCGTATATGCTTCGAAAGGTTTGGCGCAGCGGCTCCAGGCCGAAGGCGCACGCAGCCCGGCGGACGTAATCCTCACTGTCGATATAGCGCGGCTCAACGTCTATGCGGACAAGAAATTGCTGGCACAAATCAATTCCAAAACGTTGCAAGAAAACGTTCCAAGTCACTTACGTGACCCTGACCATCGGTGGTTCGCATTTTCTAAGCGTGCGCGCGTTATCGTAGTCGCCAAAGAAGCGAAGGATGCACAAAGCATAAAGCGATATGAAGATCTCACAGCTTCAAAGTGGAAGGGCCGGATCTGCGCGCGCCCTGGCAGCCACGTTTACAATCGAGCCCTCATAGCATCTCTCATCAACGCTTCGGGTGAAGCAAAAGCAGAAAATTGGGCGAAGGGCATATTCGACAATTTGGCACGTCGGCCACAGGGCAACGACCGAGCACAGGTAAAAGCGATCTATGAAGGCGTTTGCGACATCGCCATTATCAATAATTACTATTTTGGCAAACTTAAGCACTCCAACAAACGTGAACATCAAAAATGGGCGGATGCTGTGAACCTGATATTTCCAAATCAGTCCGATCGCGGCACACATGTGAACATATCCGGTGGTGGCGTTGCGCTTCACTCCAAAAACAAAGAAGAGGCAGTTCGCTTTCTCGAGTTCCTGACTTCCAAACCGGCACAAGACCTTTACGGTTCGGTAAATTACGAGTATCCCGTGAACATGAAAATTCCGGTGTCGGCTGAGCTTCGTTCGTGGGGTACATTCCAAGAGGACCAAATGCCAATCGCCCGCATCGCGGATCTTGCACCGAATGCGCAGCGAATAATTGACAGAGTGGGTTGGTGAGCGCCGCTACGTATAATTGGCGTTTATTATTCCGTCGCAGTTTTAACCGATGGACGCTGTCTATTCTTATATTGGTGTGCGTCTTTTTAGGACCAATCCTCGCTGTCTTCGTTGCCGCGACAGGAGATAGCGGAGATCTCTGGTTTCATCTTTTCAAGACAGTCCTGCCAAGATATGTCACAAATACCCTAGTTCTCATGACCGGCGTCGGCTTGGTCTGCTTGATATTTGGGGTCCCGACCGCTTGGATCGTGACCCGCTATGATTTTCCATTCCGTAACATCATCGAATGGATGCTGCTATTGCCAGCGGCGATCCCAGCCTATCTTATCGCCTACACTTACACCGATTTCCTCGAATATGCAGGGCCGGTCCAGGGCGTTTTGCGTGACATGTTTGGTTGGAAAAATGCCCGTGACTATTGGTTTCCCGAAATTCGATCCATGGGTGGCGCAATACTGGTCATGGGCGCCGTTCTATACCCTTATGTCTACATGATGGCCCGATCGGCGTTCATCCTGACACCCAAGTCTCTATTCGAAGCCGGTCGCATAGCAAATCGCTATATGTTCTTCGATGTTGCGATGCCCCTCGCACGCCCGGCGATATTTGCCGGGCTTGCCTTGGCCCTCATGGAAACCATATCTGATTTCGGGACGGTAGAGTATTTTGCTGTCGAGACACTGACATTGGGGATCTTCAATGTCTGGTTAGGCATGAACAGCCTTCCTGCCGCGGCGCAAATTTCTTGCATCGCCTTCGTTTTCGTTATCGCCCTTATAATCTTGGAAAAGGCAGCGCGGCATCGACGCCAGTATGTCGACACCGGCCGTCGCGCTGTTTCTATTCAAGCAGAACCCTTGAGTGGCGCCAGGGGATGGTTATGCATTGTTGCCTGCGTAACCCCAATCACGATTGGTTTCATCGTTCCCGTTGCGGTGCTGTTAAATTTCGTATTTCAGGGCTATTCGCTAGACTTCAGCGACGCTGTCACTAAGGCAGCTCTGAATACCATTTTCCTAGCTGGCGCGGTCGCCATACTGGTGCTTTCGACTGCTGCCTTCATGGTTCTTGTTAATTTCTATAAAGGCGGACGTTTACTACGGCAATTGGTTGGCCTCGCTTCAATTGGTTATGCCTTCCCGGGAACAATCCTAGCCGTTGGTGTGGTTACTCTCGGTGGCGCTATCGACGCCAGAATAGCATCTATTCTGGAGTCAGCATTCGGATTTTCTTATGACGGCTGGCTGACTAGTGGTATCGGTTTAATAATCATCGCTTGTGCTATTCGATTTCAAGCCGTCGGGTACGGGGCGATGACATCTGGTATGGAGAGACTTCCACCCAACATGATGGGTGCAAGTCGCGTACTCGGACGCTCCTTCGGTGGAAGTCTTAGAGCCGTAATACTGCCACTCGTGCAGGTTCCAATTCTCGCAGGCGGCCTGCTCGTTTTTATCGATGTAATGAAAGAACTGCCGATGACACTTCTACTTCGTCCGTTCAACTACGAGACACTGGCTACTTATGTCTACCAGTTTGCAAAGGATGAACTACTGGAGGAGGCTGCGTTACCGGCGCTCATGATTGTTACTGTCGGCATGTTACCGGTAATCGTAATGAACGCAGCACTGCGTCGTATCTCGCGATATTAAATGACGCACCAAACCAGTAGGTCGACTCATGAAAATTCTCTATTCAGTGAATTGTAACGAAGTCGTCACCATAATCGGGCTCGATCTCTAAGTTATCAGCAATATCAGATGATGGTTTATGGCTTGGCCGCACAAGCAGTTCGGCAACTAACAAGGCTTCCGCCAAATTCATGACGGGTCCGCGCAGTAGCCGCAACCCGGCGGGTTGCACCAAAGGGCCCAGAATTTCATCAGAAATTAGCGGATCCGTTTGATTCTGGCGGGCCGCTATTGCTCCCACCATCCGCATTTCATCGCTACTTGTGTTTGGACATTTTGGGCACCGCACATCAATCTGTCGACTTGCAAAATTAGTAATAATCGACATCATGCCGTCGAATGCAATGTGAGCATCGGTGGCGCCGGCTTGCCTGAAGCAAGCGCTTAGGACGCCGTGTGCATTAGTTTTATTTTGGAGCGACTTGACCCAAATTCGAATAGCCCAAAGTAGCAATTTTTCTACTGTATCATGATGCTCGAATGTTGCCGGTTTTGAAGAGCCTTGATGCTGCGTCATTAAATTTCCCGGTATCCTCTAACAATCCACTTCAAACCAAACACCACTGCAATTAGCTAAGCACTAAAGGCAGTACCCAGTTCTACGAAAGATGCTCTAGGAGATAAGGCGCGCTGCTGACCTCGAAGGGATCGCCGGGGTCGTTTATGTCTTCCACAAATATTGATGCGATGACACCATCCCTCACGATCATCGCGTAACGCCAGGAGCGTTCGCCAAATCCAAGGTTTCTCTTTTCCACCAGCATTCCCATTTGATCGGTGAAATCCATATTGCCATCGGGCAGCATGGTAACTTCATCACCAACGTTCAGGGATTGGCGCCAAGCGTCCATGACAAACCAGTCATTAACGGAGAGGCAGTAGATCCCGTCGATCCCTTTGTTGTGAAATTCGTCGGCTTGCATTACGAAACCTGGAAGGTGGGTCGATGTGCATGTTGGCGTGAAGGCACCTGGTAGGGCGAATAAGACGACACTCCTGCCTGCAAAAATCTCTTCATAGGACATATCCCGCCATTCATCATTCTCGCGAATCCGAAATGACGTATGAGGGACTTCGTCGCCTTGCTTTCTATAATTTAATTCCATAATAGCTCTTCCTCCTTCGGGCATTGGTTACTTGAAATATTTAGTGAATTGTGATGGCCCTAATTACGTCGTTGGCTTCGACGATATGAATTGGCACGCTGGGCCCAGTTAGCTTCCGGCAACTGATAATCAGTCCGGCATCTTTCAAGGCACTTGCAAGGCGGGCAGTTGGTGTTCGAGAAAAGCGTACTGCCGATACCGGCATCCAATTGATGAGAAAGGCGTCGGCCAGCGAGGCACTCGCTTGATGTTGCCATGCGGCGATCGCGCCCAAGAAGAAATTCTCGTCGGCACTGATCTGTGCGCTCTTGGGAACCCGAATATCTATCCCGCATTGCGCCGATATAGTGAGAATTGTCAAGAGATCATCCAAAGCGAGATAGGCTTCTGAAGCACGCGCATTTAAGAAGCATTTTCGAAGGATTCCTTGCGCATTGGTTTCGGTCCTCAATGCCTGAAACCAGATGCGAGTCGCCCAAAGAACCAACTGCTCCCCAAATGGCAATTCAGAAAATTCACTTGGTACAAACGGGGTTTGGGAAGAAGCCATTGTTTCACCCAACCGCCGGAAGTGCAGTGGGCTGCACTTGTTCACCCATTTGGACACTGTTTCGCAGACCGGAGATAAAGGAAGCGATCCCGGTACTACGTAGTGGCACGAATGGTTTCATCGATTGATGGCACAGTCGTTTTAGTTTGAGGACCGCACTATGACTGACACAGTCCGTTGGAAAGACGACGGCATCCGCCTTCGAAACTTCGCGCGCTAATTCCGCGATAGAGCGTTCTATTCCCCCGTCATGGTGAAGTAATTGACCGTTCCATTCCTCAACCAAAACCCGCAGATGATGAACGGTTCGTTGTCGCCCACCGACATAGAGCAAGCATCGTCCTTCAAGGTCGAAGGGGCAGGGAATATCGGCGCCATTGTTCTGGCGCAGTAGAGCGAGTTCAAGTGATTGGTTCTCGTCACGCAGCGATGCCTCAAGATTGGTAAGCCGCACAATCTCTTTAACATTTTCTTGAACAGTACTGCTGTACCGCGCAAGCTTCGTTTCGAGTTGATCAAGTTCGTCCGTTAAGTGGGACGGCACCAACTGTGCAGATACATCAATCTGTTGAGGTTCTTCGGAGCGTTTCGCCTGCTGACTTTTGACGCAGAGTTTTGCGCGCAACTGCCGAATCTCATTGTTCTTCTCACAGAGCTTAAGATGGTTCCGGCGGTGCTGCTTGGACAGTTTCTCTTCCAGTGCCGCAACTTTCTCCTCCAAAGTGCTGAGGCGGCGGATGTCGGCCCGGTTCGACGCACCGACTAAATGCGAAATCATATGGACATCCGAGAACATCCGGTCACGCAAAGAACGCGATGCAATTGGATGACTAAGGATCGCCCAATACATACCAGGAATATTCCCTGCCTCTTGGGCTGCCTGCCATAAGGCTTCCAAATCCTCGACCGATTTTGCGTCACGCGCCTTTCGGATAGCCGCTGCATGACGTTTATCTAGGAGCTTGTTTAGAAATTTGGCTGGTCGTTCCTGCTTGCTTGCCTGTTTCACAAAGTAGCCGTGATATTGATAGTCCAGCGGCAGGTCAGACTTAACCCTCAGTGAACACTTCCGAGCCAGAGCACGCAGATCTGACAAAGGCAGACAGGTGCCCAGAATTGAACAGTGCGATCCGCTCGTAATTTCCCAGAGCTTTAACCTGCGCGACGGTGCCAGCACCGTTTCGAATTCGTCACATGCGGTACACATGCGAGAGACGCCTCCCGATCATATTTGGTTTCACTGTGATTTTTTTTGGTCTCAGTTGTCTTTGCTTGGATCCGGCAAGCTTTAGGATTTCTCTTGATCGCTTCTGCAAGCATCAATCGGAGAAGAAGGCCCGAACCTAAAAGCCTTAAAGTCATTAAACAGGATCCAACGTGTGAGAGCCGTCACCACCGGCTGTTTCATCTGACACAGTGGCCAAGAAACTGGCCATGGACTTCAGGCGATGCTGCTCCATTTCGAGCCAGAAATTCTTGTAGCGCCCTCTTTGGCGACATTTCGCGCTACGTTGTTCACAAGAGGTCAACCGGAAGCTCAGGTTTTCCTGGAACCGGAGAAGTATGGTCTTCGCCGTAGACGCATCCGTATAATCAAGAAAACAGAATTGAATGGCTTCCGCTGCTGGGATCGCTGAGGGTGCGAGAGCTTCGGGCGAGCATAATAGAAGCGCACGAAATTTCGCTTTGCCTTCAGCTGTTAGCGTGAATTGCTCATCCGAAAGGTGGTCTTTTCTGTGACGCAATAAACCAGCCGAAAGATTGCGTTCAATGCCTGCCGTTATAACGCAGACGGTTGGCTGCCAATGTTCAGGAACCAATGCTTTGGCGACAGCTGCAATCCGGTTTGCCCCTACTGGTCCTCCACTAGCAATACCTAGGACTGCCAAGTCGGCGATGGAAATGCCTGTTACCATTTTATCTTATCCTCAGCGTCCATACTGCGAATGATTATCATTACAATTTAAAGCCTAGCAGGCAGAAATGCAAGTAAGAATAATTCGCGTATAAAGTTTATAAAATTTCTAGGCCAGAGCAATCGCAACTAAAAACATGTGATCAAATTATATTTTTATTTATTCTTGGTCTTTGGCAGTAACGCTGCACCGTTTATCAGAATTTCCTAATAAATTGTTATATTTAAGCCAAAGAAACCTAATAGAAAACGTCCCCATACCTATAAAGGTACAGTCGCATCCCCTTACTCATTATGAATCAAACGGTAATTATCTGAACTTTTCAGCATGATGACGCGGGAGAAGTAATCATGATCCAAAATTTATCCTTCACTCAGAAGTTGTTACGCTTTTGAATCCGAAGCAATAAACTTTGATCCGTTCCCCTCGCTCCGTTGTTGAACATCAGTTTTTAACTCAATCTGTGGCGAAAACACAGGGGTGGCTATTCAACCACGCGTTTGAAGCGATGATGAAACGGTATTGACAATTACTCGCAATAGATGTGATAATTATTATCAATTGCGACACAAGCTAGACGAAAATCAACAAATGATTGTTTGTAACTGTACCGGAATATCAAACCGCGATGTTACGGTTGCCATCAGCAACGGTGCGGAGAAATGGGATGAGGTTCATGCCTACTTCGATCGCGAACCGTGTTGTGGCAAATGTGAGTGCGAAATCGCCGATGCACTGGCTGAACACCGTAAGCAAAATCGCACACCGCAAGCCCACTTATTTAAGTCCACTTCCCTGGCGGCAGTGACCTAAAATGCTGTTCTGGCGCTCTCTTTCATCAAAAAATATCCTCGATGTACTGGTTGCTATGCAAAAGAAGGAAGAGACATCCGGAACGGCAAACACCAGTCGGAAATCCTTGTCAGCGAAGACAAAAATTTCCAAACCCTTCTCTATTATTAAAAGGGCCCCTTAACCGTGCTGACCACCCTTGAAATACCTAAGACCAGTCAATCACAGTGCCGAAAGGCGGTGCAACGCGCCTTCCGCGAACTGCGAAAAAATGGCGTCGCAGAAGTGCCCGCCTTTGATTCCGCTGCCGCGGTTTACCGCCTGCACCATCCCGAAGTCTCTGAGCGCGATGCTCGCTTCAAGGTCGCCAATTGGCTTGAATAGGAATACCCTCGACAGCTTTTTTCTGACGTATTAAGTCCCGAAAACCTATTCGTTTTTGGGATTAAGCGTGCGAATTGTGTGTTGGTTTTGTGTTATCGTCTATTTCGACGCTTACTATTCTCTTCCGGAAACGAGTTGCTCGGAACTACTGTTTTCGGGCGCTATCTAGTCGCTCGCATAAGCCTGTGTGAGCACAGGAAAACTTGTAAATCCGAAGCGTCCTTGTTCTTCAGCCTCCTGAAGCTGTATCTGCCAATCATGTGCGTCAACTTCGGAAACTCCCTGCCCAATTGCAAAGCTTGCCATAAGTTGTTCCGTATACTTTGCGGGCGAGTTAGCGTCGCGCTTTGTAATTAGAAAAGCCAATGACCTATTGGTAATATGCCTATAACCGAGATTTTCTAGTTTTCCTGGCAACTCCATNGGCAACATTTGGTGAGCGCAGTGCGCCCTCCAGGCATCATGNATCCGGTCNTTTAGTAATTTTTCTGCCCCAAAGAACCTAAAATGATCCCATAGGATNGAAATATTCNGGAAGACCATNGAAGGCTTNAGTATCCGAGTTGCCTCTTCTAGAGCNTCATCGACATTNTCTATATATTCATAAGCTTGCGTTGANGTTACCGCATCGCATGAANTNTCTTCCAAATCAATTGCGTCTGCAGAATTCTTTAGAAAGATAATATTTTTAAAGCGCGAACATCTTTCACGCGCTTGCTTCAGTTGCTCTTCGCTTGGGTCTAACCCAAATATACAACCTTTAATTCCAACACATTCAGCCAGTTGTTCAAGAAGATGTCCTCCGCCACAACCAACGTCTATGATGTGATTTCCACTTTTTATATTGAGAGATTCAATTATGGTCTGGCGACGAGACACTCCGGCAATACTCGATGCCATTAGCCTTTGCAATTGCCCAAAATCGCTTACAAATTCCAATTTTATCCTCCAAGCAGTACGAAATATATGTCCCTACTACTTCAATGAACCACACCCTTTATGCAATTAGCAGTCCCTGTACAAACAACTAGTTCACCCGACTTTATTGCAAGAAATTCTCTAGTAACGTCCTTTACTTCATTCAAAGCTGTAACATCTAAACCTTGCAAGACAGATGTGATTGCAGGTGAACACGTTGTTGTGTCCCAGAAATCATCGAAATCATTAAATTCTCTTTCGACAGTGATTACCTTGGACTCAATAGATCGAAACCCTGCATTCCTCCAAAGCTCCCGCATATCATCTACACGTGAGGCTTCTGCGCTTGGGGGTAACGGATATGAAATTCTTTTTGATCGAAGCGCAGCATGGATTGGCTCCATGGGCGCGCCTCCGCCTAACATATCCCACATGTAGGCGGCTACGACGCCATCCCGTCTAACCACCCTCTTCATTTCCGCAACCCCTTGCACCGGGTCAGGTACGAAAAACAGGGCCAGCGCCATTGTCACAACATCAAATTTTTCATCTTCAAACGGCAACGCCATCGCATCACCGATCTCGAAGATAGCTTTCTTTGCTCCCGGCCTGGATTTGGCAAAATCAATCTGCGCCACTGACGGATCAATTCCACGAACTGATATTGGATCACAAACTTTAAGGATCTGTTCGCTAAAGGCGCCGTTTCCACACCCTATATCAGCCCAACATTTCCCTGATGGAAGGGATAGCCAGTCCAGGAACTTTTCCCCAACATACCGGCTCCACACACCCATCATTCGTTCGTAGGCTTCTCCATCATCAAACTTAATTTTTGAATTAGACATGGTTACCCGTTTTGTCAGGCGCTCCATGAAAAAGGCGCGAAATGACCATTACGTGTTCCGCTAGCATCATCCCAATCTATTCCAAATGCATGGAAACTGCTGTTTTTAGCATTTGCGAGAGCTAACTTCGGTGATGCCGGGTGGCAGGTATTTTCGAGATAAATAGGCTCGCCTTCAGCAGATACGCTTGGAACACCTTCGAGGGATTGTTCTACAAGTTCCCCAGCCTTAACTGCATGTTTCATTCCATCATGTTCAAATGTGATGGGACGTTTTTCAATACCAGCAACTTCGCCTACCAGGGGAGCCAGAGCAGCCATTGGGCCACCTTCCGCGCCCGTTGCGATTGCTGCTATCGCATCTGTTTGATCTTCATTGGCTTTATCGTCGACGATGAGCCCAACTTTCATATTACCTTCCTCCATGGCACCTGGAGAATGCAGCAAAACTATAAATGCCAGGCCATCGAGGTCGGTCCCGCCTTTATTACCTCGCTCAATCTGCATTGCAATCGCTGCCTTACAATCACCTTCAGTCGGCAAAGCCGCCATGTTTGACCCAATACACGGACAAATAAACGCGCAATTGCACGTTTCTACATATTGCCCCTCTATTTTCCAGCCCGTCATGTCTTTCTCCTTTGAGATTTTGGTAAACTTCTAAGTCAAAATCACCCACGCGCCCCAGCCAATGAGCAATCCGCCAACGCCACGACCCACAACATGTCCTGCAGGTACAGTCTTTTCGATCAAGACGTAAACGGTAAGGCCCAAAATCCAAAACAAGTTCATAACCCCGCCATAGAACAACAAGGCCATCAGAACCCAACAGCAGCCTAAGCAAAATGCGCCGTGTTCTATGCCCATCAAGAAGCCTCCGCTGGCTCCCCCTCGCCAACGCTGTAAAAAAAATACAATCGGTGCTCGACAGTGACGTAAGCAAGCATGTTTGAGGGGCGTTAGCTGCCAAACACCCGCGGCAATCAACAAAGCCCCTCCTAAATAAGCGTTAGAAGTCTCCATCATTGGTGACATTAGGCCAGATTTCTCCAACGCCCATTGTGCCCCTGTCGCCAAGATACTGAACCCGGCCCACGCCACCGCATACGCTAACCCGAACGGCACAACACGCCACAATGAGCCATCGGCCCGCTTTCTGTTAAGTGCGGTATAAAGCAATATCATAGGAGCGGCGCTGGGGAACATCATCGCTACCATCATCACGCACCACATGACGAACATCAGCGTGGCGTACTCTAGATCCCATGCACCACGCGACATCATCATGTCCGACATCTGCGCACCGCCACCTCCCATCATGGCACCATCCGGCATGGACATGCCTGCACCTGATAGTATGAAAATCCAAGATAGGGCTATAACGAGGGAAAGAGACCCAATCGCTACAATTCGGTCTCGACGCAAAATGCCCTCAAGACCCCCTGATAGAGACATGCGGCTTTTACTCATATCAAGAACACAGGGAAGTCATTATTGGGCAAGGACAGCGTATTTTTTAATGAATGCGATTTGAGTTGCAATACTCATAGCATCAGTCTCTGAATTAAAATTCTACACAAATAACTTTACCATCTTAATTAATCTGCCGCACCAATGAATAAGGTTTTTACTACACACAATTTGTGTTTTGTTTTAAAATTCAAAAATCTCTGGAACTTTACCTTAAAATCATAAAATGTGATTAATCATATTTATGATTTACAATTTTGTATTCTTTATATCGTAATTACAACATACAGTCCGTAACATTAAAATTTTATTTTAAGATCTATCAGACTCTTCCCTATAGTTGCCCTGCGCAATCTCTTCAGTCAATGTAAGTGGAGTTGCAAATGGATGATCATCCGTTCTCGGAAATTTTGGTTCCTGTATTAAACTTTCTATGTTGTGTAGTGAAGAAACAAACTGCGCAAATTCAACAACATCTGGATGCCGTATCCTTAATATTGACCTATCGAAAGACTCGTTTACATAAACTTCCGATAATCTATAATTTTCGTT
The DNA here is from genome assembly GCA_002717185.1 of Rhodospirillaceae bacterium. The sequence goes on along the minus strand of PBDC01000023.1, from coordinate 22,160 downwards.
TTCTTTGTCTAACAGATTCAAATCCACGCCAATAGAAATGCATCTACGGACACTCTCTCTGGATCCATATTCTTGAGCCTCATATGTTAATTGCGCAAGTGTGGCATATTTTTGCCTCGTCAATACTGTTTGTATTACTCGGCTAATATTAGCGTTTTTAGGGCTAGTTTCACGCCATTCCTTTATCAAAGGACTTTCACTTCCATGCTTCATCAAAGCCATCATTGCTCTGCTAGATACATCAACCATATAACGTCTATGTTGCCACAAAAGGGTATGTGTTGATGGCGACAGGTTCAATCCACGGCTTTGATAAAATGTTAGCCGTTTTTTGAATGCACTTCGAACAAACTCTATATGTTCACGTAATGTGCGGTATTTCATTTCTTAGCCCGTGCATAAAATTTGTGACCGAGTTGTATATCTTTATTGCGTAAAATATATATTCGCGTCAACGTTAAGATTTCTCATTTCCAACCTTAATTAAAACTAGATAATACTTAACTTTTGAGTTCTATACCAAATCCAAATAGGTAATTCCTCCGAGAACTTCCCGATTTACGACTACAACCAAGCGCGATATCTCGCCCTACCGGAAAGTCACGCACCATTTTTGGACAGATTTAAAATTTTGCAACGCATCCTAACACGTTTTCCGTTAATTTCCGTTTCAACTTGGTTTCCTCCACATTTTTATGTTCTAGGCATTCAATCATATAAACGTGCGTTCATGTTTTATTTCGTATGGATAGGTTTAGAGTTAGTCCGCACTTTTCAGCAGTTTAATTCCATGTCACACTACGGAATGGCTCGAAAGAAGCATCACTCATTAACAATAGTTGCAGGGAGGTATACGAGATGAAGCTGAACACCTTATTCACATATGGGATTGCTGCCGGATTGGGTCTGGCCGGGTTCGCTGGTAGTGCACTCGCAGATATCAAAAAGCCAGGCGCCTATCCCAAACGGCCGATTACAATCATCGTGTGCTACGGCAAGGGCGGCGGATCCGACCAAGCGGTTGCCGCGATGCAGGGCCCCCTTTCTAAGATCATGGGCGTAAAGGTTAACAAAATAAACAAGCCGGGCGGTGGCGGCGTAAACTGCCTACCCGACTTTCAGCAAGCACCAGCAGACGGATATACCATCCTGCAGCATGGAGATGGCATGGCGTCGAAGTACGTGTCTGGCGATATGGACCTTCATCCGACCAAGGACCTGACCCCAATTGCCATCACCAATGTCGCCCCGACGGCGATGTTCGTTAACCCGAAGGACGACCGTTTCGTCTCAGGAGGCATGGCGAGTTGGGACAAGGTTGTGGCCTATGCCAAAGCCAACCCAGGCAAGCTCAACGTCTCAAACATCAACGTTGCGATGGAGCTTGCGACGATGGGTAAGCTTGAAGAATACTTCGGCTTCACGTCCAAGCAGGTCATGTTTGATAAGCCAGCCCAACGCTACGGCGCGGTCATCGGCGGCAAACTTGACGTGCTTATGGAACAGCCCGGCGATGTGATTAAACATGTGCAGGCAGGTAAACTGCTGCCGGTCATCGCTATATGGCCGGAACGCTTCAAGGTCTTTGCAGATACTAAGGCAACCGGCGCCGATTACGGCATGAAGTGGAACCCGTTACTGCGCATCCGGAGCTTCTGGGTGAAGAGCGATACTCCACAAGAGATCAAAGATTATCTCGACGCAGTCTTCGCCAAAGCCTACCAGGGCGACGACCATCAGGCCTTTCTAAAACGCAAGGCTCTAGACATCGTCAACTCCTACTATGGCAGCAAGGATATGGCGAAAATCTTCAACGAAGCCGTGTCAACCTACGCTAAGGTCTTCAAAGCAACCGGCCAACGCGTCCGTAAGGATATGAAATAGGACGGCTTTTCTAACTGAGAGTGCGCTGTGTCCCCCTCTTTGGATGCGGCGCCTCTCACTAGCTGTAGAATTGGCGAATGCCTGAAAGCACGACACGTGGCAGCGGCGTAAAAGACCGCGTGACCTGGGAAGCACTTGCTTGGTGCGTGCTGATCGGCAGCGCATATGCACTTTCGCTTGATTTCGATAGACCCCTTCCACATTACGCGCCGGGCGCAGCATTTTGGCCGCATATTGTTCAATTCGGTATGGCAATTGCGGCGATAATTTTACTGGTATCCCGATTTTTACCGCAAACTGCACGTGACGAAGCAGCGGAAACGCCGGAATATATTGAGGAAGCGCCAGATGACCTAGCAGGCGTCAACTGGCGCACGATTGCAGTCTTTCTGCTCCCGCTCTTCTGGGCTTACGCGATGCACCAAATGGGCTTCCTGCTGGTCACGCCCATTTTCCTTATTGCCTTCACATGGCTAATGGGCGTTAAAAGCTGGCGAACTTTGATAAGCTTCAGCTTTGGCTTCTACCTACTGCTGGTTGTCGTCTTCTACCAACTGATCTATACGCCCCTTCCCATGGGGGGCGGATTTTTCCACACCATAAACGCGGAAATACTCGCGGTGCTTCAGTAGGCGACGATGGAAGACTTTCTAACCGGAACAGCACTGCTTTTCACAAACCCGATAGGCATCGGCATTTTTGTGGGTGGCCTTGTGGGGGGACTTGTCTTCGGCGCAATCCCCGGCCTCAACGCACTGACCCTAGCCGCCGTTCTGCTACCTTTCACTGCCTGGATCCCCGCCGAGTTTGCGATCATGCTTTACGGCGTGATCTATGTGTCCGGCGTCTATGGCGGTGCTATTACGGCGATCCTTTTCAATATCCCGGGATCGGTCGAGAACGCGCCTACCGCTTTTGATGGCTATCCGATGACGCGGAAAGGCGAACCCTCAAAGGCGATCGGCTACGCCGTTACCTGTTCGGCCATCGGCGGCACCTTATCCGCTATCCTGATGATGATTGCGACAGAACCGATCGCCGATTTCGCCATCTCTACCTTCGGGCCAGTCGAGATCACGGCACTGATCTTTTTTGGGCTCACTGTCGTTGCGGGTGTCGGATCGAAATCACTGGCAAAAGGCTGGCTATCGCTAGGCCTTGGGCTGACTATCGGCATAGTCGGCGGCGATCCAGTCGGAGCGACCCCAAGGTATACCTTCGGCACTCTATACCTGACAGGCGGTATTGGTTTTATCCCTCTAATCCTGGGTCTATTCGCTGTTAGCGAGGTATTCATTCAGGGGCAGCGATTGGTGCGTGGTTCATACCAATCGCCAAAGCTTTCCGTCAGCTATCCCTCCTTCGCCGAATTCTGGGCGATGAAATGGGCCGTTGTGCGGTCCACAATAATTGGCTGGTTCAGTGGAATCCTTCCCGGTGTTGGCGCTACGCTCGCCGCCTTTCTTTCCTACAATGAGGCAGTGCGTTGGTCGAAACACCCGGAACGCTTTGGAACCGGAGAGGCCGAGGGCGTAGTCGCGCCGGAGACGGCGAACAACGCAGCTACCGGTGCAGCGATGATCCCACTTTTGGCGCTCGGCCTACCAGGCGGCGCGCTAACCGCAATGATGATCGGCGTCTTCAATTTGCACGATATGGAGGTAGGACCGCTGATCATGGTGGAGGCGCCGGAACTGGTCTGGGTCCTATTCGCCTCAATGTTCTGGGCCAGCCTGGCGATATTGATATTGGGCATGGTCGAGTCCAAGGGCATAGTGCATCTGCTCCGCATCCCATTCACAATGCTAGCGCCAGGCATTCTAATTTTCTCGACTATCGGAGCCTACGCGCTGCGCGGCAACATCTTCGACGTTTACACCATGTTCATTGCCGGCATCGCAGGCTACTTCCTGCGCCGCAGCGATTATTCTGTACCAGCGATCGTCATGGGTGTGATCCTTGGTCAGATTGGAGAGAATTCTCTGTCGCAAGCGCTCACTATCTTAGATTACAATTTCTGGGGCTTTTTCACTGAGCCAGTTTCCGCCGTCTTTTGTGGTGTCGGTGTTCTGACCATCGTCTGGGGTATTGTCCGCCGCGCTCGACAGTATTTCCGGAACAATATTGGGTGACCAACATACGTAAGTGGGCCGGTTTGCACGTCGCCTTAAAAGTACCAGTGCATCCAGTCTTCCCCTAAAAGAGACATGCAATATTCCATACTACCTGGCATTGCACGGCGCGAGACTGGCTATCGTTCCAATCTGGTACCTGACGATTGAAAAGTGTTTCACAAAATTAATGAAACGATCGCATCGCTCTTACTCTTTGGTCGACCTATGGCGTTTCTTTTGGCATCCGGCGCTACCGACCTCAGTGCTTCAGCCCCCGCCCATTTTGCACCAACTGAATCGAGTTATTGTAAGGCTTTGCCAGCGTCTATTTTGCCAACGTCGGTAACTGCTGAAAGATCAGCGCTGTAAGTCCGAGCTTCGCCGACCGGAGGCGTTGGGAAAGAATAGCGGCCGATCATCCGGGCCAAAGCGCCGTATCGCTGATTGACCGGCAGGGGACACCAACCAGTCGACAAACTTCGATGCAGCCCTTGCGTTGACATGAGGGTGACGCTCCGGGTTCACCCGGACGACACTGTATTGATTGAACAATTTCACATCCCCTGCGACGAGCACTTTCAAATTTCCCTTGTTTCTAAAATTGAGCCAGGTGGCCCGATCGCAAAGAATATATCCACCGACGCTGCTCGCTATATTGAGAGCCGCCCCCATACCCGCGCCGGCTTCCCGGTACCAATGGCCAGATGCCTCCTCGACCTTCACCCCAGCTACGCTCCACAAACGCCGTTCCAACCTGTGTGTACCACTGTCATCGCCGCGGGATATAAAAATGGCATCAACCTTCGCGATCGCGCGCAGAGCCATGATGGCATCCGAACCACCGCTGATTTTCGCTGGATCAGCTCGCGGACCCAACAGGACAAAATCGTTGAACATCACAGGCCGGCGATCCACACCGTATCCATCGGCAACGAATGCTGTTTCCGCCTCTGTGTCATGCACGAGCAAAACGTCAGCATCGCCGTTGCGACCAAGGCGCAAAGCCTGCCCCGTCCCAACGGCGATTACTCGGGTTTTGATATGCGATTGCGCCTCAAATATCGGCAGTATGTGCGCGAATAATCCAGAATTCTCGGTCGACGTCGTCGATGCCAGAAGAAGTTCGCCGTCCGCCGCCCGGACCATCACTGTGGCGAATAGGAGAACCGAGATAACAAAGGCAAGCAGGGTAACGTGTCGGCGCAGCTTTATCGCCAAATGCAACTCCATTATGCCGCAACCCCTGGGTGCCTCCAGGCAGTCGCGTGGAACCATAGCGGTCGCTTAATTAAAATGCCACGATAACAGCTATGCCTGAAATCGCTACTGCCTTCCAAACTGCTTTCTACATGGTTGTTGCGTTCGATCCCGACCTTATGGAGATCGTCGGCCGTTCGCTGCAGGTCAACTTCGCTGCCGTCGGTGCCGCCATCCTAGTCGGACTTCCTTTAGGCGCAGCGATCGCCATCTTCCATTTTCCTGGTCGAAAGGTTTTGGCCGTCTTCCTGAATGCTCTGATGGGCATGCCTCCGGTCGTGGTAGGGTTGATCGTCTATCTGCTGCTTTCCCGCGCGGGACCGTTCGGCGTACTTGGTCTGCTGTTCACACCAGCTGCGATGATCATCGCACAGTTTTTACTGATCCTGCCTATCATTGCCGCCCTTACCCGTCAGACAGTCGAAGACCTTTGGACGGAGTATCGCGAGCAGCTGCGCTCGTTGAACGCGTCGTTACCGCAAACCCTGGTGACCTTGCTTTGGGAAGGTCGCTTCAGCCTGTCGACCACAGTGCTAGCGGGTTTCGGCCGAGCCAGCGGAGAAGTCGGCGCGGTGATGATCGTCGGCGGTAATATCGATCATCTGACCCGCATCATGACCACGGCAATCGCGCTTGAAGTCAGTAAGGGAGACCTGTCCCTAGCGCTAGGCCTTGGCATCATCCTGATTACCCTATCGGTGTTTATCAGCGGCGCAGCCACACTGATGAATGAGTTCGCCCGCCTGCGCTTTCAGACACCAGGCAATTTATAACGGCACGACGAGGCGTTGATAAAACGACAGTTTGCATTGGAAAGTATTTAGGTTCGCAACGAAAATCCCGTCCACTTTCCAATGCACAGTCGTGTACTGTAGATTGCAGCCCACACAACGGAGACAAGCTTTATGCCGGGACCGCTCGAAGGCTACCGGGTCATCGATTTCACCAACGTGATCGCCGGCCCCTACGCAACCATGATTCTTGCCGATCAGGGCGCGGACGTCATCAAAATAGAGGCGCCTCAGCGGCCAGACCATACTCGCCATGCGGGAAATTCGCAGAACGGCTTGCGCGCCGCCTTTCTCAATAACAACCGAAACAAGCGATCCGTGGCAATTGATGTGAAGAGCGATGCGGGCCGCGAGGTCCTAAAGAAGCTGGTCGCCACCGCCGATGTGTTCATTCAGAACTTCCGGCCTGGCGTAGTCGAGCGATTGCGCATCAGTGAGCCGGAACTACGCTCCATCAAGCCAGACCTAATCTACGTGTCCATGAGTGGCTGGGGTGAGAACGGTCCTTTTGCGCACAAACCGGTTTACGACCCGATCATCCAAGCGCTGTCCGGACTGGCGACAGTTCAGGCGGGATCCGACCAGGAGCGGCCTCGCCTGATCCGAACAATTCTGCCCGACAAACTCACCGGCATGACCGCGGCACAAGCCGTGACATCGGCTCTCGCAGGCCGAGCGAAAAACGGTGAAGGGCAGCACGTCAAAGTCTCAATGCTCGATTCCATCATCGCCTTTCTGTGGTCCTCGGATATGGGTGGTCAGACTTTCGTCGACAACGAAGTCAGTATCCAGAAAGCGGCAACGTTTATAGACCTGATTTATGAAACAAAGACCGACTACATCACCGTCTCGACCATGACCAACGATCAATGGAGTAGCTTTTGCGAGGCGGCGAACCGCGAACATCTGCTCGAAGATGAACGTTTCAAAACTCCGGCTCTACGCGACGAGAATGCAGATATTCGGCTGAACTTGATCCAGGAAGCGCTGCTTGAGCGCGATGCCGCAGAATGGCTTGAAACCCTCGAGGAAGCCGGTGTGCCCTGTGCCCCAGTACTAACGCGACGGCAGATGATCGATCACCCGCAAGTGCAGGCGAGCGGAATCGTTATCGAGCACGACCACCCACACGCCGGCAGATTGCGCCAAGCGCGTCCCGCTGCCCGGTTCGAAGGTACCCCGACAGCAATCCGTTACGGAGGCCCCCTTCTGGGCGAGCATACTTACGATCTCCTAGGGGAGATCGGTTACAGCGAACCCGAAATCGACGCCATGGTAAATTCTGGGGCCCTCCTCGCACACAATCTGGATCAGACAAACGAAGCGGCAGACTGATGCCTTACCGGTTATACAATCGCGTCGGATCCGGCGGTTTCGTCGTCGAGGCCGCACTGGCGTTAGCGGAAACAGCATTCGAATTGGAGGAGCTCGACTCCCGGCCAAGCACGCCGCTACCCGAAAGCTTTCGCATACATAATCCCTGGCGTCAGGTCCCAACCTTGATCCTACCGGACGGGTCGACAATGAGCGAGACCGCGGCAATCCTGATCCACCTATCCGCCTGCCACCAAGATAAGGAGCTCGGTCCCAAGCCGGGCACTCCGGCGCATGCGCAGTTTCTGCGCTGGATGGTTTTCGCGAACGTCAATGTATATGAAGCGGTATTAAGGCGTCCTTATACCAAAAGATATACGACGGACCCAAATGGTCTGGAAGCGGTCCGAGAAGCCGCTACCCTGCGCCTAGGAGAAGCCCTATCGGTCCTAGAGGCGGCCATTGATGACAGCCCTTTCCTGGTTGGTAAGAATTTAAGCGTACTCGATGTATACGTCGCGATGTTGTTCACCTGGTACAGGGGCGACACCCAGTTCCCAAAATTGGATTTGCTTAAGGCAAGCGTGAAGGGCAACACCATTGTGAGCCCGATTTGGCAGCGTCATTTCGGCGACCGCTAAGACCAGAGGTTTAGATTTCCATTCGGCTTGCGACCAATGAAGGTCGCCATGGCGATGCGATCCTTACAATTTGCCTCTGCGACCGGAAATACCTCGTGGGGGTTGCGTGAATTGAAAAGAACCACCTCTCCTTCCACAGGCTTAAAGGTATAGGACTGAACGCCCTCTATGACACTGCGGGACAATGGATAATTCTCAGCGATTTCCCCGTCATAGCGTCGACGCCACGTCCAGGGACTGTTGTAGAGGGTCGTGTGCCCTCCCTCCCCGTCGGGCACCTCTGCATAAAAATTCCAGGCCAGCTGCGCAGTACAATCCGACACGGTCAGCTGCGGCGCCTGATAAGGAGCAAAATCCGCGTGCAGCGCCAAACCCTCGTTCGAACTGCGAATGATGGTCGCCGAATAGAGACGCCCCCCCGGGTCGCCAGCAATTGATACGCCGACCTCAACACACCCGCGCAGCCGCCCCATCAATCGCTCAACGGGGTCGAACGCGCTGGCGAATACGGGCGCCACTTCCGCCCGCGACGCCTCGGCGGCATCGAGATAGTCTTCGATTGGCTTGTATTTAAACTCAAACTGGGTAAGCCCAACGAAGGCGATTTTCTGCGCATCGAAAGAGGGCGCGGAATGCTCAGTTGCGCCTTTCACAACGCGTAGATCGCAGTTGCGTAGTCCATTCGCGAAGGCACGACACTCCTCCGTTGTTGCGAATTCTGGCACACGTATCGCGGGAATTCGATTTGAGAAGAGATTATCCAGACTTTCAGCAGAAAGTGGATGTGCCTCGTTGCTTTGCCACGTCACCATGAACAAACCTCACAGGAAGAGACCAAGCTCCATCTTGTCTCCTGCCTCGCTGCTAGGCAAACGGTTATGGTGTAGTGGGGCTCAGTGGGTAAACTCTTCGCCGAATGATCCGCCAGAACGGTAGGGAGAGAAGGATGTCGAATTACCACGAAATCCACGACGTAGTGTGGCCGCGCGCGACGCGCCAGGCTGAGGTGCTGGAAACCGCACCGCGTCTTGATACCCTGGACGGCAAAACGGTATGTCAACTCTGGGACTTTCTCTTCCGTGGCGATGAGGTTTTCGACCTACTGGAAAACGGTCTGAAGGAACGCTATCCCCAAGTTAAGTTCATCAGCTGGAAAGAGTTCGGTTCGACGCACGGAGCGGACGAGCGGGAGATCCTCGCCAACCTACCCTCAAAGATGGAAGCGCTGGGCGTCGATGCAGTCATATCTGGAATGGGCTGCTGAGGCAGCTGCACGCCCGCCGTGCTGCGGGCGAGTGCGGTAGCCGAAAAGGCAGGCGTTCCTTCTTCTTCCCTCGTCTGCGAAGGGTTCCTGGGTCAGGCCAGCACGACAAGCGTTGGGCTCGGCCTGCCGAACCTGCCGGTCGCCCTGGTACCGGGCCATGTCGGCACACAAGGCCGCGGTGAGCTGGAGAAGAACATACTCGGTGTTACGCTTGATGATGTAGTCAAAAACCTGACCGAAGCACCTGATGCCATCGCCGTTGCCGTCGATCCGGGACCGCGCGACATCGTCTTCTCCGGTACAATTGACGAGATCAATCGTCTTTTTATCGAGAACGAGTGGAGTGACGGACTACCTATTATTCCGCCGACGACGGAACGGGTCGAAACCTTCCTCGAATTTACGGACCGGGACCCCAACGAAGTAATAGCAATATTGCTGCCAGACAGCCGCGCCGCGACAGTTTGGTCAATCGCGGTGAATGGTGTAATGGCCGGCTGCCGTCCGGAATACATGCCCGTATTGATAGCCCTAATCGAAGCGATGAGCGACCCTGACTACGGCGTCGAGCATTCCGGTAACACGCCGGGCGGAGAAACCCTAATCACAATCAATGGGCCGATCGCCAAGCAATTACGCTTCAACGACGAACAAGGCGTGCTGCGTGACGGGTTCCAGCCGAACACAACTGTTGGTCGTTTCTGGCGGCTGGCGCTGCGCAACCTGGCGGGCTTCCTACTGCACAAGACCGATAAGGCTACCTTCGGCAACACCTGGCGCGTGGTCCTGGCTGAAAACGAAGAAATTTTAGCTAACCTCGGCTGGTCAAATTTATCGGAAGATCTTGGCGTCCCCAAAGGGCGCAATGCTGTCAGCATTGGCCGATACACAGGCAGCTCATTAATCGCTTCAGCATCTGGCGACAATGGTGATCGGATCATGCCCTATATCGCTGACGGCTTGCTGAAACAGCACACCTGGCAGCTTGTTTTCACTATCGGGCCATCACCGGGGACACTGCGTCCGCTGATTTTCCTAAGCCCTATCGTAGCAGAAACGCTAGCCAAGAGTGGCTGGGATAAGGCGAAGCTGCAGCAGTATTTTTTCGACCACTGTCGCATGCCTGCATGGGAATTCGAACGCTATATCGGTGAGTGGACGGAACATCCGATCCGCGACCTGGAAGACCAAGTCAATCTCAAGCGAGCGCCGCAGGTCTTTGCCGAAAGCGACGACCCCAACCGTATGGTGCCAATTACATTTAAACCGGAGAATTTCATGATCGGTGTAAGCGGCGATCCGTTGCGTAACCACGCAATCGCTTTTGCCCACAACGGGTTGCTCGGTTATCCAGTGGCTCGGGAGATCGAACTGCCGTCGGATTGGGAGACGAAGCTGAAGATGGCACGATAGCGATAGCTCTCAGAGACCATCCTCACGCTAGAAGCTCACTTGTCCCCTTTAACCGAATTTATTGGCTTTGTTAGAGACAGCCTCTTTATCGAATAAAAGGAAAACTCATCAAATGTCGAAGAAACGCTATACGTTCTCGCAGGTCATCCATAATTCCCGCAAGGCAGAAGTCCCGCTACCTCGGCGCCGGGCCGTTTTCCACAGGTAGCCGCATTAGAGCAAAGTGATGCCCGGTGGCGCCAAGCGTCCTAAGAAAAGGCTGAAATCAAATGATGGGCTGTTGGCGGCACAATCCAATATTCAAACAAAGTTAGTATTAATTAATGTAAAAATCAGTAAAAGGATTATTAATATTGCATGAAATTAAATCCATTATGTCAGTTTTATAAAATTACTAATAAAAAGACATACCTAACTCATCAGATCCATTGTTCTAATAACAATGATGTTTATTGCTGATTGAATTGTCGACGTGCTACTGGCCTAAATGTTGGCCAAACGCGCTGAAAGGGGTTAGTTCGTTGCAGCATCTAAATTCATCACCGCTAAGAATAAAAGTCAGTCCGAGAAATTAAATGAACGATAAAGAGCGCATCGCTGTGATTGGCCTGGGATATGTTGGCCTACCTGTAGCACTTGCCTTCGCATCAAAGTTCGCGAACGTTATTGGCTATGACATTGATGAAAAAAGAGTAACTTCCTTAAATTCGGGAGAGGACTGGACAGGCGAATGCAGCGCCAGTGAGCTTCGCTCGTCCACTATCGTATTTAGTTCGGATCCGAAAGACCTCGAACACGCAACATTTTATGTGGTCGCCGTCCCAACACCGATTGACGAAAATCGGCAGCCGGACCTCATATCAATTCAAAATGCAAGCCGTATGGTTGGCGCGACGCTTAAATCCGGCGATTTGGTCGTTTATGAATCTACACTATACCCAGGAGTGACAGAAGAAGTTTGTGCCCCCATTCTTTCTGAGATATCCGGGTTATTTCCGGGAAAGGACTTCCACCTAGCTTATTCCCCAGAAAGGGTTAACCCCGGTGATAAGAACCATACAATCGAGAAAATAGTAAAGGTTGTTGCTGGAGACTCGAAAAAAAGCCAAGAGCGAGCTGCTGCTGCCTATAGTGAAATTATCAGTGCCGGCATCCATTTAGCACCCTCAATCAAGGTTGCTGAGGCTGCAAAAGTCATTGAGAACACTCAACGTGATCTAAACATCGCGCTTATGAACGAACTATCGCTGATTTTTGACCGCCTCGGTATACGGACCCGCGATGTGCTGGAGGCGGCCGCAACAAAGTGGAATTTCCTTCCATTCAGCCCAGGTCTTGTAGGCGGCCATTGCATTGGCGTTGACCCATACTACCTAACCGCAAAAGCGCAAGCCGTGGGCTACAACCCTGAGGTCATTCTTGCCGGTCGTAGAATCAACGACAAGATGGGTACCTATATCGCGCAGCGGATGGTCAAGCTACTAACACAACAGGTTAACTCAATTCGTAATGCACGCGTCGGCATTCTAGGTCTGACCTTCAAAGAAAACGTCCCTGACCTGAGAAACAGCAAGGTGCCGGATATCGTAACTGAATTGACTGAATTCGGTTTGGATGTCTTGGTTCACGACCCCCTTGCCAATGCCGAGGAAGTAGATCGTGAATTTTCTCTTTCACTTTTTAACCTTGAAGACATGCAGTGCTTGGACGGCCTATTGATAGCGGTGGCGCATGACAATTATCGTCAAATCCCAACTCCCAAATTGGTTACGATGCTAAACAAAACTGGTATCATTTTCGATATAAAGTCTATCTTGGATGTTAATCAAATCCCAGAACACATTGTCTATAAAAGTTTGTAAATGGTGAGTATAATTTTTTGGAATGAGAAAATATGATGCAATCCTCACCTAACAATGGGATCCATTTGATAACAGGAACGGCTGGTTTCATTGGATTTCACCTTGCCAATCGCCTGCTACAAGACGGTCGTCAAGTTGTCGGCATAGACAATGTAAATGATTATTATGACCCAACACTTAAAGAAGCGAGGTTACAAAAACTATCTAAATTCAAATCGTTTGTGAACCATCGTATTGACTTAGAAGACCGCGATAGACTGTCGGCTGTATTCAACTCTGTAAAACCAAGCGTTGTCATAAATCTCGCCGCACAAGCCGGCGTTCGCTATTCACTGGGAAACCCTCGCGCATATCTCGACAGTAACATTATAGGCTTTGGGAACATTCTTGAGGAATGTCGACACAACGAAGTAGATCATCTTGTTTACGCCTCTTCCAGCAGTGTTTACGGGCTTAGTACGAAGACCCCTTTCTCTGTGAGCGATGTGGTTGACCATCCAATTAGTCTTTACGGAGCCTCCAAAAAATCAAACGAATTAATGGCCCATACCTACAGCCATTTGTTTGGCATCCCTACAACGGGCTTGCGCTTCTTCACCGTATACGGGCCATGGGGCAGACCAGACATGGCACTATTTCTATTTACCCGCGCAATCCTCTCTGACGAAGAGATTAAAGTTTTTAACTACGGAAAAATGAAACGTGATTTCACTTACATTGATGACATAGTCGAAGGCATTGTGCGTATCACTGACAGCCCTGCTACAATCGATAGTGATTGGACTGAAAATGACCCAACACTCGGTAGCTCCAGTGCTCCTTACAGGATTTATAATATTGGCAATAATAACCCTGTCGAACTGATGCATTTAATCGAAACTCTCGAGAATGCACTGGACCGAAAAGCTAAAAAAAGGTTGATGCCAATACAAGCTGGAGACGTGATGGAAACCTATGCCAACATAGATCCATTAGTTTCTAATTTTGGATTTAAACCCGATACACGTATAGAAGATGGCGTTGATCTCTTTGTTAAGTGGTATTACTCGTATTACGGTAAAGCCGATTAAAGAAAAAGGAGTTTTTTTATGCTAATTGTTCCTGGAAAAATTTTTTATTTTGACACCAAAGGTGTAGTGTCAAACTGAGTGCTTACACAGCACTACAATCAACTTTCCTTATCTATAATCAGTTGTCTCCACCGTCACGCAGTCGTGAATCTCTATAATGACTAAGAGGTTTTACCGTCATTAAGTCTTGACGTATTTCCGGTACTTCGTCACCAAGTCAGTTCAGCGCTTCCGCCTCCGCTGTGAACGTACCCGCACAGGACCCATGCCTATGTGCCACAAAGATAGACAAACCGACTAAGGGCAAACCACTAGGCGGCCTAGGCGTAGATAGAAGCGGCTATGCGGTACGATATGGAAAATTCCGACCTCAACGGCTTAGCTGATTTCATACCTTCGCGATCCTCGCGACTTTCTCCTGTAACAGATAGCGCTGGATCTTGTTGGTTGAGGTACGGGGAAAATCGTCAACGATCTCAACACGCCGGGGCACCTTGTAGTCCGCTATCGATCCACGGCAGTACTCGACAATCGCTTCGGGCCTCATTACAGCCCCAGATTTGGGCATGACAAAGGCAAAGCATACTTCACCGAGGCGCTCATGCGGCGCGCCACAAACCACAGCCTGGTCGACATCCGGATGTGTCTCCAGGAACCGCTCTATCTCAGCGGGGTAAGCGTTGCTGCCACCTACGATGAACATCTCCTTCGCGCGCCCTGTAATCTGCAGATAGCCTTCTCTGTCGAACCGCCCCAAATCGCCGGTGCGAAACCAACCCTCTGGAGTGATTGCTTCCCGCGTCGCTTCCTCATTCTGATAGTAGCCCAACATTAACAGATAGCCGCGTACCCAGATTTCTCCATCGTCACCGACCGGCTTCTCAATGCCTGTATCTGGATCGACCACTTTGACCTCGTAATCGCCGACCGGCTTACCTTTGTTCTCGCAGGTCACCTCGATCGGCGCATCGAATTCGCTGAGCGTCGTCATGCCCATAGTCTCGGTCATGCCATAGACCGCCTGTAGCGCGTCAAAATGCAACGTATCCTTGACCGCCATCGCGATCTTCGGCGTGACTGGTGCGCCACCGATCCAAGCTGATTTCAGACAGGTCGTATCACGTGGGCTCTTCGTGGACTGCTGCAGCAAATCGATGAAGTGTGTCGGGATGCCGCCCATGACATTAATGCGCTCATCTGCAATCAGGTTGAGCGCCTCGCCCGGCTCCCACTGCGGCATCAACACTATTGCGCAACCGCACTGCATCGTTGGGATCAATGTCGCAACGCTACCAGCAACGTGATAGAGCGGCATATGACCGAGGACCTTGTCACCCGGTTCCATATGCATGGCACGTCCGATGTTCTGGCCCTCGATTAGCACACGATGGCAATGCATGGCACCCTTAGGCACGCCGGTGGTGCCGGAGGTATAGATGATCACAACCGGATCATCGACTTTGACCGCTGCTTCCGCCGCCTCCAGGATGCGCGTGTCGAAGTGCATCGCGCTAACCTGCTCCAACGAACGCGTTCCGGGGTGCTGTTCGTCCTTCCATAACAAGATGGCTTCGAGTTGAGGAAACTGCTCTGTTGGCAATCTGCCTTTTTCGAAACCCGGTACCAACTCATCGATCATGCCTAGGTAATCGATATCCCAATAGCGTGGCATGGCGACCAGGACCTTGGCGTCCGACTGCTTAAGTATGAAGGCCACTTCGTCGGCTTTGTAACGCGTATTAATACAAACGACCGTAGCGCCAATGCGACAGCAAGCGAGCCAGGTAAGCACCCACGAGGGACTGTTGCTCAGCCAGACCGCAACCTTGTCCCCGTGTCCGACGCCAAGTTGCAACAGACCCGAAGCCAAACGGTCAACCCTTGCGTCAAATTCCGTATAGGAAACACGCTCTCCATCACCGATGACAAAAGTACTATCCGGCCAACGTTCAGCCGAGCACCGCAACGCATCGCCTATCGTGACCCTTTCCCAATTCACCTGGTAAAGTTGCCCCTTTTCCGCAGCTATCGCGTCGCTCATGGAGATGCGCCACGCAAGCCTTTCTCACGATAGTTCGCAATCATTGGCTTCATAATGCCCAGTGCCAAAAGGCCGGCAAAGATAATGAAGGTGACAAATTGTTGATTGAACACATAAGCCAGCCCAACCAACGCAGCTGCAATATGGACACAGCGGTCAAAAGCGCCAAGTGGCCGGAGGAAATAGCCATAAAGTCCCGCACCGCCAGCCACACTTGCCAGGACAAGAACGCCAATCGCTGACCAGCCAACAACACCAACCTTGTCCGGGAACCCTAAAATTTGTGGCGTGAAGGCCATCGCAAATGGCAGCAGGTACCCGACAATTGAGAGCCGGATAGAATGTTTACAGGCTTCTAAGAACCCTGACCCAGCAATTCGACTGGCCGCCAGTACGGAAAGCGCGACGGGCGGCGTCAGAGTGGACAGTATGGCAAAGTAAAATGCGAAAAAGTTAGCCGCATATACGTCTACGCCAGCGTCAATCATCAAGGGAACAACGGTAACGAACATGATCACGTATGCCACCGGCGTCGGCAGTTCCATACCGAGAATAATTGCGATAATCGCTGAAATGATCAAAATCGGGATCATTTCAACACCGACCCAACCAATGACCGTTTGGCTCAGTTTGGTCGCCAAATTTGTCGTCAAAGACGTTTGCGCTAGAATTCCCACTAAAGCCAGAATGAGGGCAAGCTGCGCACCTACCTTCGCAGACTCGCCAAGGCCTTCTATCCACTGTTTTATTGAAGGCCTCGTTTCCTTTTGCAGGACAGCGACGATTACCATAGCCAAAATGCCGTAAAAAGCCGCATAACCCGGCGAGTAATATTGTATTAATAACCCGATCACGATTGTCATCGGGATTATAAAAACGGGCAACGATTTTAAAATCATCACGCCGTCCACATCCATTTTAGGAGGTTTAAGTCCGGCGGAGCGAATGAGAAAGTAAACACCGACGCCAGCACCAACGTAGAACAACAATGCCGGTAATACCGCCATTTTCATGATGTCGACATATGGTACCTCAAGGAAGGACGACATCAGAAATGCGGCCGATCCCATGATCGGCGGCATAATCTGTCCACCAGTAGACGCAACCGCCTCGATTGCTGCTGCGTGCTCGGAACGGAAACCCGTCCTCTTCATAGTCGGTATAGTCGCACTGCCGGTCAGTATGACATTTGCGACAGCCGCACCGGTCACCGTGCCAACAAAGCCGCTGCCAATGACCGCGGGGAACGCCGCACCGCCCCGCACCAGATTGCCAACGTATTTTCCCAACTCCAGGAACAATGGCAGCACGCCCGTGTAGCGAAACAACGACCCAAAGACGACAAAAAGAAATATGATATTTGCGGAAACCTGGATAACCGTCCCGAACATGCCAAGTGTAAGGCTCGCCCCCATATAGGACATGATGAATTTGTCCTCATAATGCGGGTGGCCCATCGGGCCAGGTATCAAATGGCCCCAGAAAAAATAAGCTATGCCTATGCCAGTGATAGCGACGATGATCACACCCCAATGCAACCAACACAGTAGCATGACAACAGATACTGCCACCGCGGTGACCCAAAAAGCCGTATCCGAGATAAATGGTTGGGAAAGCTCCAAATCAAGGGCGTAAACGCGAAAGTAGGTCATCGCGTAGGTGCCCGCGACAAGGCAGTACAGCGCTACGACCAGCTTAACCTTGTTCCGCCATTTGCTCAGATCCACAAGCGCTTCAGGAATGGACGCCAGCGATGCAATCACGATCGCCAGAAACAAATGCGTGATATAGTGAAAGGTTGAACCCTGTATCTGCCATTGCACCATAATTAAGTGGTAAAATACGGCACCAATACCGATTACGGTCATCAACCATTTTGCAACGCTACTAATTCTGGCTGTAGACATGGAGTTCACCTCCCCTTGCGGGCCAGCTTAAATTCCCGCAGGTAACCGCCTGAGTACAAGAAAAAGCGGGCGCTAAACGAACTACAGTATAGCGCCCGCTTTCTCTGCTTCTGGTGTCCTGATCGTGAAATTCTAAAGATAGAATGTTACGTTGAGCAGCACACCAACGACGAGTTTCTTGTGTGATTTAGCTAACGACATTGACCGTATTCAACACGATGAATATCAAAACTGTCACACCAGGTTACTTAAGGATCTTCGGCTCTACACCAAAATCCTTGCATGCTTTGAGCGAAGCNGGATGCGGTTTGATGCCAACCGGNACAACGCACATNCTTGCCCGGCGATACAGCTTGCCGCCNCCAAGATACTTACCCGCTTCGGTGTCTATATCGAGGAACACTGTTGTAAGAGCGTGCGCAACNTCATCCGGAAAATTCTTGTGCGANGCTTGGAAAACATAGTCACCTAAGCAATCAAGCTTGTTAGGCTGGTTCGGAAGCTTATTCGGCTCCAACCTATGGGCAACAAACGGCGCTTTCAAATCCTTGTTGATCTTTGCAGTCGCCTCGTTCGGGATAGGGATATTGTAATACTTGCGGCCTGTCGCAGATATTTTACGAACCGTACCGGAAGGGAATACCACCGTCTGGTCAGCCGTCATCGTGGCTCCCATAGCGGCAACATCAATACGACCGTCCAGCAACGCCGACATACTGGCATTGTTTCCCAGGAACTCAAGTTTGGCGTCTGTCACACCCATCCCGTTCTCGATCGCCTTCGTAGTAAACAAGCCCCAATGGGTTTGCGACCGCCGGCCAAGGCCAATCTTCTTGCCAGAAAAATCCTTAATCGATTTGATATTCGGGTCAAGTGTCGCAAAGAAGAAGCAATTGCTGGAACGCGTAACCAGCCAACGAAAATCATCTCGGGGAATTGGCTTAGGAAAGAACCCTTTTTGCGCTGTTTCTGCTGCCCATAAACCGCCCGTGCTGGACCAGAATGTAGTCGTCTTGTAGCGCTTCTTATTGTTCGCCATTTCGCGAATGTTGTAAACAAACCCTGGCGATTCCTGTGCAATCAGACGCACCCATGGGTGTCGCTTGGCGATTAAGCGTTCAAATATAACGATCTGCTCCATAATGCCCGCGCCAAAAGGCGCCGTCAGCGTTGGAACACGAACCTCGTCGCGAGCTTGCGCGGAGCCAGCCATCAAGCCAATAACAGCTAACGCGCTGATCCCAGTCGCAAGAATAGATTTTCGTATTTTCATGGTACTGCCCACCTTTTTTTGTCTACGCTGTAGAACTTCGGTTGGCCGTAAAACCCGGCTCTTTTTGTCAAGACAACAAAGTCTATAAACAAATGGGGCGTACTAGCAAATCGTTCGCGTATGCACTGCATTGACTTACGGCAGTTTCAGTTTCGCCAAGACAAGGAGCATCAACCATGGCAAAGGTCGAATTTCGCCTACTAACGCGCGACGAAGTCGCATCTTTGATGCCACCAATGAGCGTTATATTGGACCAAGTGGAGATGGGCCTAACCGCTCACGGAAGCGGAAATGTTGTGCTTCCACCCAAATCACACATCCATCTGGACGATCGGTATAACGGCCACTTCAATGTCCTGGTCGGCTGGTCTGGGCCAATCGATATGGCAGGCGTAAAGGTAGTTGGAGACTATGTAGACAATTACCGCCACGGTTTGCCTTCAGAGGTTGGAATGCTGACGCTATATGACCCTAAACTCGGTATCCCACGCGCCCTTATGGACGCTACCGACATCACGACGCATCGTACTGGCGCCGTTACTGGAATTGGGGGGAAGTACCTAGCACGGCCTTCTTCCAAAATTGTAGGCCATATCGGAGCTCGCGGAACTGCTTTCTCCAACATCGCTGCGCTTAAGGAAAATTTTGATATCGCAGAAGTACGCGTTAACAGTAAACGACCGGAAACTCGCAAAACGTTGGCCTCTGAAATTGAGGCAAAACTCGATATTCCAGCCATTGCGGTCGACGATGCCGAAAGCGCCGTTCGTGACGCCGACATCGTAATCGAGGCGACACGGCTGGAAGAACCAGAAGTGCTGATTAAAGATGAATGGCTCAAGAATGATTGCTTACTAATCACCTACGGCTGGATCATGGCGACTGACCCCAAAACCGTTCTTCGTGCATCTAAAGTCGTCGTCGACGATTGGGAGCAATGTTGTAAAGGTGGACAGTTGTACCCAATGATTGAGAGCGGCGAGCTAACTCGCGAGGGAATACACGGTGAAATTGGCGAGGTAACTGCCGGAAAAATTGCCGGCCGAGAGAAGAGTGACGGTCTAATCGTCCTCTGGCACCGAGGCTTCGCCATAAGTGACATCATGCTGGGGAGCCAGATCCTCTCCGAGGCAAATGCTAATGATGTCGGTACGGCTGTAACCTTGTTCGACCGGCCGGACGAATAACTTCATTTTGTTGCGTCGATCTGATGGTTTAGGTTCCGCGCCACGGCAGGAAAATTCAAAAGGACTATCGAAAATGACATTGTCCCTACGTCAGATGACGCCAAGCCTTGGCGCTGAAATCACCGGCGTCGATGTGGCGAACTTGGATAATCAAGAATTTGACGCGATTTACGATTCTTTTAATCAACATTCCGTTGTTGTCATTCGTGACCAAAATATTACGCCAGAGCAACATGCTGATTTTAGCCGTCGCTTCGGAAAGTTAATGGTTCATGTATTGAAGGATGATCTCTTGGAAGGCCAACCGGAGATCTACCGCCTGTCGAATAAAATTGAGAACGGTGTCCCCCAAGGACGCCCCAATGCAGGGCAATACTGGCACTCAGACCTAACCTACGAGGAGGTACCCTCAAAAGGGTCTGTGATGTACGCCATGGAGGTTCCAGATGCTGGCGGCGACACGCTATTTGCACATACCGCCGCCTCCTATGACGCTCTATCGGAACCCATGAAAGCTTTTCTGTCTGACAAGACAGCTATCCATGATTTTCGCCATGCTTACGAGACCTTTTCCAAACGAATTCCTGGGACGATGCCAATTTCGGAAGAAGTCTTCGCCGCAAGACCACCGGTGGAGCATCCCGTCATCCGAATTCATCCAGAAACTCAGCGGCAATGCTTGTTTGTCAATCCAGGATTTACCGTCCGGATAAAGGAGTTATCCTACGACGAAAGTGACGCAATCCTAGGTTATCTCTATGGACATATGGTCAAACCACAATTCTTTTATCGCCACAACTGGCGTGCGAATGATCTTGTGCTCTGGGACAACCGTTCTCTGATGCATTGCGCAGTAGGCGATTATGGACCAGAAAAAACCCGCCACATGCATCGCACAACAATCATGGATAGCGATGCAAAGAAGTGATCTTATTTGATCCTGTTTGTTCGGTTTCTTTTCATTATGCGAATTGACCAAACTTAGATTGCCTTAGCGCGATTCGATTTCGTCAATTCGCGCAGCTGGCGAGATATGGTTTAGGCTCATACGTGTTTCGATAACCGCCGGCCCGTCATACGCCATAGCCTCGGCCACAACCGACGCGGCGTCGGCTTCCGACTCGATCAGGAAGCCCTTCGCACCAAATGCTTCGCCCCAGGCCTTGAAATCTGGGTTCTGCAGCGTCGTAGTAGCGGAAACGCGGCGTGGAAAGGCCTTCGCCTGATGCATGCGGATGGTCCCAAACGCACTGTTGTTAGCGACAAAGATCTTGATAGGCACATTGTACTGTACCGCCGTCGCCAACTCGTTCCCCGTCATCATCACGCCACCATCGCCAACGAAGACAACAATTTGCCGGCCCGGCGAAGACAGTCCCGCCGCGACGCCCGAGGGTACGCCCGGCCCCATCGCACCGACCGTCGCGCCGATGAAGAGATTATCCTGACCCATGTGCAGAAACCGCGCCGGCCAGCTTGAGAAATTGCCGGCGTCGGTGGTAACGACCGCATCCTTATCCAAGTGCTCGTTGATCGCCGCGATGACGTGACCGAATACGACCCCGTCATTAGCGGAAACAGCGTTCCATTCCATGACCGAATTATGTGCATTGTTCAAACGCTTCACCCAATCCTTGCGGGCCGATGGCACCAACCCCGGCCCGGCAGCCAGCATCGCTTTCAGAAATTCATACGGCTCGCAGCCAAGCCCCAGCGTCGGTTGGAAAACACGTCCGACCTCAACCTGATCCGGCCAGACATGGATCATCTTCTGATCCGGGATCGGCGCCCGTGGAAAGCTGTACCCCTGGCTCATGGACGGCCCGATCCTTTCGCCAACGACGACAAGCAGATCGGTTTCCTTCATCACGCTAAGCAATTCGGCCGGGGCGCGGTTGGCGAGCCGTCCGGCGCTATTCGGGTGACGGCTATCAAAGACGTGGAAACGGCGCTGCGACACTGCAACCGGGAGATCGAAGACCTCTGCGAATTCGGTGAGCGCACCGAGCCCCGTGGGCCCATGGATACGGCCGCCCGCAATCACCAACGGCTTCTCCGCTTCAAGCAGCAAACTTAAGGCCTGCTCCGCATCTTCCGGCGATGGCGCCAGCCGATTAAGCGGCCGCGGCCCAAGTGGCTCTG
>PBDC01000022.1 GCA_002717185.1 Rhodospirillaceae bacterium | reverse complement strand
TCATAGTTCAAGCCGCCTGGGTTAATGCGGAAATGGGCCTCAGGTCCCGGCACGCGTGCGGTCAAGTGGCCATAGATCTGTTCAGTCCAACCGTAGTAGTCGACCATACGGTAAGCAGCAGCAAGCTGCACGCGCAGCCCTTGCTCTGCCTCTTCAGCCGGCAGGCTGTAAAGATCGGTTTTTGTATAAGTTTCCGTCATCATACATTCCTCGGTTTGATATCTAGGCGCTATCGAAGAGGTTGCCTTGCGTATTAGTTCCGTAAGCGGTTGGGTTTTCCATCGCCAGTAGTTGTAATTTCGTGTCGAGCCCGCCACCGAAACCCGTTAGGGATTTATCGGAACCTATTACCCGATGGCAGGGGATAACAATGGGTAGCGGGTTGGCGTGGTTCGCGGCCCCGACCGCACGGCTCGCCCCAGGACGACCGATTCGCTTCGCCAACTCACCGTAGGATACAGTAGCGCCGTAAGGCACCTGACGCAGCATCGCCCAACATTGTTTCTGGAAATTGGTCCCGTCCATCTCGACTGCCATGGTAAATTCGGTCCGCGTCCCTTCGAAATATTCGGTGAGCTGTTGCTTGGCATTACTGAACATGCCGTCATAACGCAGCCATTCCGGCCAAGGCTGCATCGCGTTGCTACCAGTCGGGAAATTGTTAAGCATCACAATTTCGTTCGCGCCAGCAATCAATAGCAGTCCGACCGGGGTCTCTATAAAAGTGTAATGCGTGATCGCCGGCGAGATGCGCTTAGTTTTGCGTTTCAACGGCCGAGCGTCGGTGGAATGTTGCGTGCCCATGAGCCAATTCTATCGATTAAGATGGCTGAGAGCCATCGTCGACCAAATCATACCACATTAGTTCTCCCCGGATTTGCCTCACAAACCTGTGAACTTCTGGAACCGGTCCATAAATGCCAACACCGTCGTCTCATCCTCAGTCGGCACACGCAGGATTACACGATCGGCGCCACAGTCCAGCGCCTCTCGGACAGTATCCTCCCCAGTTTCTGAAGGCAGATAGAGGATTGACGTGGTGAGCTGATCCGGGTCACGACCCTCCGCTTTCATCCGCTCGCGCACATCGGAGATGCTGCGCCGTGTGCGTGCCAAGTCAAACGCAATTGGGATCCAACCGTTACCACGTCGCGCCACCCGAGCGCGGCCGACCCGCGAGTCGAACACGCCAAGCAAGATCGGCGGGTGCGGTTTCCGGAAGGGTTTGGGGTAGGACCAGGCGCGCTCGAAGGATATATATTTTCCGTTGTAGGTTGCCTCCTCCTGCGTCCACAGTGCCTGCATCGCCTCCAGCATCTCCCACAAATAAGGCCAACGCTCCTCGAACTGGACACCGTGATCGTTCATCTCCTCCACATTCCAGCCGGCCCCTACGCCGAACAGGAAACGACCCTCGGAAATTAGATCAACCGTGGCGACCTGTTTGGCTAGCGCAATAGGGTCGTGCTGGTTGACCAGGCTGATCGCTGTGCCAATCAAGATCACATCGGTTACCGCAGCCGCTGCAGCGCTCGAGGTGAACGGGTCCGACATGTGGATGTATTCGCGAGGCAGTTCGCCACCGCTCGGATACGGTGTCGTCCGGCCGGCGGGAATATGAGTGTGTTCTGGGAACCAGATGGATTCGTAGCCACGGTCCTCTGCCGCGCCAGCGAACCGGTCTGGCCGAATGCTGTATTCTGTGTTGAAGCTGAATAAGCCCAACGGCATGAAGTTCTCCTGGATTTACGTTATTGGGTCCGGAAACCGGCAGGGTTTTTGACCAGCTTTTTTTCAATTCCTTTGTATTGATCACGGATATAGGCGCTGGTCGGGCGTGGTCTTCTGAATTTGAGCCAGAGCCGCACCAGGTGGCGTCTTGTATTGACATCACCCCCGTCTGTGAATGCCGATCGGCCGTGCAACACCGTGTAGTTGTTGACAAATTGAATGTCACCGGGAGCTAGTTCCATTTCGAAGACAAGATCTTGGTCATTCATGGTTGCATCAATATGCGCAAGAGCCGCCGCTTTTTCATCCGTGATCCCAACCCCGGGTGTGTCGATAGCCTTCTGTATTGTGCCGCGGCGGAAGGAACAGCTAAGTACACCCTCGGTAACGTCGAAAACCGGTCCATTCCAGATCTCCGTCGCTCCAGTCGCTTCCGTCGTGATATAGGGCAACCCGTCATAGAGCGGTGCCAGGTGCTCAGGGTGACCTTCCCGTATCGCATTATGTACCGCCATAGAACTTACGATCCGACTAAGCCCCCCGGACCGGCCTTGGCGCAGGCATAGTAGCGACGTCATGTCAGCGCGATCCACATGGAAATCAAGCGCCGCGCTCGTCTGGTAGCCGCGCGTCCGAACCGCATTAGGGTCCGCATTATGATAATCAAATACGTGGCCCAGCATATCGCCATAGGTATTTTGCGATATAGCTCGGCCCATATGCATACCGATCCCCCACTTCATGAGGAACGCGTCCTCCGGACCGTAGCGATCGACTGGGATACCGCGGAGCAGAAAAAAACCGCGACCGGATCGGACCTCGCGTTCGATTTCAACTAGCCGCGGTCCTAGAACTGGCAGCGGAAACATTTCTCGAGTGATCTCAAGTAGAGGTCGGCCTTTGTCACGCAAATTCCCAAGCGCGGTTTCAAGGTCACTTACTTCCTCCGATACGAGGGAGTATCGCCAACTGTCATCGGTTTCGATATCCTCTCGGGTCCAGGCACTCGCGTCCCTAATTTGATCTTCGTAAATCTGCATAGCGCATTCATCATGCCTGATTTGCAACCAACGACGCCAGTTTTCCGCTGCCTACTAGTTTTAGCTGCACTATGCTGCGCCATATGAAATAGGATACCTTTATAACCGCAATCCTTCTGCGTGCGGCGGCTGCGCTATCCGCCTGCGCTGGCAACCACACGAGAATTCCGGCGACAGCCCAGTAGTGCACTGGCCCTTTTTTCAGGACCAAACAATGTACCAAAGAACAGCGTTGATTACCTGTGTCGACCGCTACATGGGACGCGCCATCCAGGCAAAATTCGAAGCAATCGGCCTTAACGTCATCGCTGACGACAACTTGATAAAATCGGACCATGCATGTGAAGAGTTGGTCGCGTCCGCTGGACAAATAGATATCTTAGTCGCCAATCTGGCCGAACCGCCGATGACCGGACCGGTGCAAAAGATAAACAATGCCGATTGGAATACGCTGTTTAACTCGCTTGTGCATCCGCTGATGTATCTAGTCCGAGCGGTGACCCCTCAGATGCTGGAGCGACGATCCGGCAAAATAATTACTATAACTAGCGCAGCGCCACTTAGAGGTCTCCCCAACAACGCCGCCTATTGCGCCGCTCGCGGCGCGCAAAATGGTTTTATCAAGGTCACCGGGCTAGAGCTGGCACGCGCTAACATCCAAGTGAACGCCATCGCTCAGAATTACATCAACAACAACACCTATTATCCCGATGACATCCTCGAAAACGAAAAATTCCTCGATCATGTAAATCGAAACGTGCCGACAAATAAGGTCGGGTCAGCGGAAGAAACGGCGGAACTTGCATCCTATCTGGCAAGCGAGACTTGAAACCACATGGTCGGGCAAATCATACCACTGGCCGGTGGCTGGGCGACATAGGCGGAGGTACCCATGGATGGGAAGAACTTAATGATATTTATGAGCGACGGACATGATCCGCGTTATCTGGGATCAGCCGGCCATCCACTGATGCACACGCCGGCCCTCGACAGACTAGCCGAACGAGGGACACTTTTCAGTAACGCCTACACGGCCTGTCCTATCTGCGTGCCGTCGAGGGCATCCTTTGCAACGGGGCGGCACGTGCATGAGACCGGCTGCTGGGATAATGCGCACGCCTATAATGGCGAAATCCCGGGTTGGGCGCAGTTGGTTCAGCAAGCGGGCCACCCTATCGAGGCGATTGGTAAGATGCATTTCCGTCGCGCTGAGGACCCGCTGGGTTTCGATCGGCAGCACGAACCAATGCACATCGCCGATGGCGTGGGCATGGTCTGGGGAGCCATACGCGACCCGTTCCCATCTCTAAATCCACCCTTTCAACTGATCAAGCGTGTCGGTGTCGGCGTCTCGAACTACAACCTCTATGACCGCCGCATCGCCAACCACGCTTCCGAATGGCTGAAGGCAAGGGCCAATACGCGCGACGAACCCTGGGTGCTCTATGTCGGTTTCGTTGCGCCGCATCCACCGTTCATTGTACCGCGCGAATATCTCGACCTATACCCAAGCGACCGGTTGCCGATGCCAAAGTTACACGACCTACCGGCTGAAACCCTGCATCCCTGGGTCCGGTCACAAAGCGAGTTCATCGGGCAGAATCAATTTTTCCAAGACGATGATGAACGCCGCCTGGCCTACGCCTCGTATCTGGCACTGCTCAGCTTTACAGATGCGCAGGTCGGGTTCGTTCTCGACACGCTGGAGGAGCTCAACCTCGAATCCGAAACCCGTATTTTTTACACCAGTGACCATGGCGACTCGCCGGGTGCACGCGGGTTGTGGGGCAAATTCAATTTCTTCGAGGAATCAGCCAAAGTACCAATGATCCTTGCCGGACCCGGCATCAAACAAGGCATGGTCTGTGCTACGCCAGTCAGCCATGTCGATATCCATCCAACTGTTTTAGATGCATTAGGCATCGCTGAGCGCGATCACAATACGGTAGGTCGATCGCTGTTCGACATCGCCACGGAACCGCCGGAACCCGAGCGACTTGTGCTTAGCCAATACCATGCATTCGCATCACCTACCGGCGGCTTCATGCTCCGCCGAGGCCGATATAAATACAATTACTATGTTGGTTTTGGCCCGGAACTTTATGACCTTGAGAATGATCCCGAAGAACTGAGCGATCTGGCAAAGAACCCGGAATACGCCGTGACCTTGGCGGAGATGGAAGCATTGCTCCGAATGCACCTAGATCCGGAGAAGGTGGACCAACAGGCCAAGATCGCACAAGAGGCACTTATTGCTCGCCATGGCGGGCCTGACAAGGCGCTCAGCATCGGCGCCCCAGGCACCACACCAGTGCCGGGCTACGGACAGGAATAGACTTACAATAGATCAAGGAGTTGCGTGTCGCGAGCGACAGACGGGAGTGCGTTATGGGAAATACAATTGCTGAAAAAATCCTCTCAGCCCATGCGGCAGGGCAACCCGTAAAGCCGGGTGACATCGTCATGGCGGATCTCGACCTCGTGGTCGACCTGGATATCGTATTCGGCATTACCGGCGGGCACCAATCGCCGGCTACGGTGTTCGATCCCGACAAGATCGCCGTGGTCGCCGACCATACGGTGCCGGCACCCAGCATCGCCGCCGCCAACGCGATGGCGCGCATGCGTCGTTTCGTTGAAAGGTTCGGTATCGAAAAGTTTTACGCTGAGGGTAGACACGGCATCGCGCACGTAATTTTGGCGGAAGACGGCCTAGCCCTGCCAGGCATGACTATGGCTTGCGACGATTCGCACTCCTGCTCGTCAGGGGCGCTGAACTGCCTGGCACGCGGACTCGGCTTGGCTGACATGATGTATGCCCTTTGCAAGGGACAAGCCTGGTACATGGTTGGACCGACTGTGAAGTTTATTCTGGAAGGCTGCCTGCGCGAACGTGTCTATTCGCGCGACATCCTACACCACATAGCGAACCGGCACGGTGCCTTTCCTGGGCGCAATTTGGAATGGGATGGTGAGGCGGTCGCAGCAATGCCAATGCAAGGGCGCTTCACTCTAGCGACCCTGTCAGCTGAGCTGTCCTGCGAGTTCTCTCTGTTCCGACATGATGCGATCACGGCCGACTATCTAGACGGACGGGCCGCAAGGCCCTACGAGCCAGTTGACCCTGACCCGGACGCCCAATACGAAGAAACAATTCGCATCGATGTCGGCGCGTTAGAGCCCCTTGTCGTGCTCCCGAACAAAATGGTGCACAATGCAAAGCCGGCACGCCACCTTGCGGGCACTAGAATAGATCAAGCCTTTATCGGCTCTTGCGCGAACGGCCGGATTGAGGATTTCGCCATCGCTGCTGACATCATGCGCGGCCGGCAGGTTGCGCCCGGCGTGCGTATGATCGTCACACCTGGCAGCCAGAATGTACTGCGCGAGGCCATGGCTGAGGGCTATGTCGACACCTTAATGGCAGCGGGTGCCGTCGTAACCAATTCGACCTGCGGCGCCTGCTATGGTGGCCATATGGGCGTTCTTGGAGACGGTGAAGTCTGCATCACCGCGAGTACACGGAACTTCCAGGGCCGAATGGGCAGTGCCGAGGCTGAAATTTATTTGGGATCTCCCGCCACCGTCGCTGCATCTGCTATCACCGGCAGAATCACCGACCCACGCGAGGTCTGAGCCATGCCATTGCAAATTGAAGGCACAGCCTGGCTGTTCGGCGACGACATTAACACTGACTTAATTCTGCCAGGCTCGGCCTTTTTGCTGCCCGTCGAGGAGCAGATCAAATACTGCTTTTCCGCTAACCGGCCTGGCTGGAGCGATTTGGTCAAACCCGGCGACATAATTGTTGCTGGCGAGAATTTCGGCGTCGGTTCGGCCCGGCCTATCGGCAACGTCTTTCAGAAACTTGGTGTAGCCGGCGTGATCGCTGCCAGTTTCAACGGTTTGGGCCTACGCAATTGCGTTAATTACGGTATCCACGTACTGCCTTGTACCGGTGCCTCAAAAGCGATCACCGACGGGGATCGCATCGCGGTCAATTGGGCAAGCGGGCAGGTCCGCAACCTCGAACAGGGCACTGAGACCACAGGAAAGCCCCTACCAGCCAAACTAATTGAAATCGCCGAAAAAGGTGGCGTGATCCCCGTCTTACAGGCCGAAGGGTTGCTTGAAGACGCAGAATAGTTGGCACGTGAAACCGTTCAATTACAACGAGTTTCCTGCAAGAAAGTGGACCAGGTTTGAAAAATAGTGACGTCACTTATTTCCATTCAAAAGCGACAAATGGGCACCGTGCTTCATCCATGAAGCAAACCAATGGCGACCTTGTTGCTGCAATTGCCTTCGGGCCCTAATGTTTTCACAAGGAGGGCCAAATTATGAATACAGTCACGGGACCATTGCAGGGGGTGAAAGTCGTCAGTTGTTCGACGGCCCAGGCGGGCACCGTGCCCTATACCTTAATGGCCGATCTGGGCGCGGAGGTAATCAAAGTCGAGACACCAGGACGAGGCGATCCGTCGCGCACAGCAGGACAGGTCGAAGGCTACCCGAGCTCCTATTTCGAAACCAATAATCGCGGTGTAAAGAGCTTAACCCTGAACCTGAAAGATCGGCGCGCGCTTGATATCCTCTACAAACTGGTCGCGGACGCAGATATCTTTGGCCAGAACTTTCGGCCCGGTGCGGCGGAGCGCAACGGCTTCGGCTACGAGGATCTCAAGAAGATAAACCCCAAGCTAGTCTACGCTTCAATTTCTGGCTACGGCCCAGACGGTCCGCACGCTGCGCTGCCAGGGACCGATGCAATGGGCCAAGCATTGGGTGGCATCGCCGAGGCCTTTTCAGAACCAGGCCGCCCGATGCGCACCGGAATTGTGTCAGTCGCAGACGAGACCTGCGCTATCTTGACCTTTGGTGGCATCCTGGCAGCCTTAACCCATGCGCGCACCACAGGCATCGGACAGAAGGTCGACACCTCATTGCTGGGCGGCCAGCTCCGTCTGATGGGCTGGACCCTGACCACTACGATGTGGCGCGGCACGAACCCGGTAACAGGCCAGGCGCGCATGGTCGGCACCGAGAAACGGCCCGGCATGAGCGCCAGCTTCGAAGACCGCGACGGCAAACCATTCGTTTTCCAGCTCGCCGGCCCAAAGTGGCAGATCGCAATGCAAGCGCTTGGCTTCCACGCAGAGCTAGAAACTATAGGCCTTGGCGATCTCGGCCCAGCCGTCGTTTCCGAGGACAAGCGCATAGAAATGCTGGCCAAACTTAACGAATGCTTTGCACGCGATAGCCGCGATCGATGGGTCGAGATTTTGCGCGAAGCCGATATCGTTGCAGCGCCGATAAACACAATTTTGGAAGCCGTCGAAGACCCGGATGTTCTCGCGAACGGCTACGTCTCTGAGGTCGAGTATCCAGAACACGGTAAGACCGCCAAAGTGCACGGCACGCCATGGAAGTTTTCCGAGACGCCGGCACAAATTGGCGTCGCGCCGAAACTAGGCGAACACAACGCAGAACTGCTCGGCCAGCTTGGTTACTCAGCCACGGACATTGAGGCGCTAACGGTGGACGGTGTTATCTGAGTCCACAAAACACAGCCTTATCGTCTATACATCACCGCAACACTGACATTTCTCAGGGAGACAAAATATGGCCTTCGTCGAAACCGAACGCCACGGACAAATTTTTATCGTGCGGCTGAACCGGCCGGAGCGGATGAATGCCATGGGCTCAGATCTACGCCAGGGTATGGCGGAGGCATTTTCCGAGTTCCGCACAAACAACGATCTGGAAGTCGCGATCTTCACCGGCACTGGCCGTGCCTTTTGCGCCGGTGAGGATATGAAGGAGTCACTGGAGAAGGGTATCGTAGGCAGCCCCGAACCAGAACTAGAAGACCCATTCATGAAAGGCACGCTCGAGAAACCAGTCATCGCCGCAGTCAACGGTTTCGCCATGGGCGGTGGTTTCATGATGGTCGAGCGAACCGATCTGCGGGTTGCCGTGCCGGACGCGGTGTTCGAGATGTCAGAAGCCAAGCGCTGGCTGCTTGGTGGGTACAATCATGGCCATGTGGCGAGCCTACCTCATCCAGTCGCAACAGAGATGGCGCTCGGCTTCCGCTTCAACGCCAGACGGCTCTATGAGGTTGGCTTCATCAACCGACTGGCGGAGCCGGACGAACTGATTCCAACTGCGATGGAAATGGCCGAACACATGCTAACCTTGCCACCGGCTGCGCGTGTCAACACGATCTACATGATGCGTCAAATGCGCCCACAGGTGACGCCGGACATAGCCGCGCTAGCCGATGCTCTGCATGAACATGGTGACAAGTCGGACCGCGTCGAATCCCGCGCCGCTTTTGCGGAGAAGCGCAAACCAAACTGGAAAGGCTGGCTCAAGCCGGAAGATCGCTACAACATGCCAACGATAGAATCAGTCCGCGCGGGGATGGACGCGGACGACTGAACCTCGCACCAGGTCAGCTCTACTTTTACAAAGCGGCCCATCTTATATGAGGTATGAAAGACGCTTCCCGCTATAGCAATGAGTCCGGGGTCGGTATCGCCTGCACAGTCGCGGGTGCCGGACTACTGACGACGAGCGACGCCTTCGTCAAGTGGCTGACCGACGGTTACCCGGTGACGCAGATCATCGTCGTTCGGGGGGCGTTGATCCTGCTGCCAATGTTTCTGCTGGCCTGGCGGCTCGGTAAACTGAAGACACTCCGCGTCCAGCAACCTGGTTGGCAGTTGCTGCGCGCGCTATTGTTCACCGCCTCCGTGTTCCTATTTCTGAATGGCCTGCGCTTTAATCCGCTGGCCATCAATACAGCAATCGCCTTCGCCAGCCCGCTGATCATCACAGCACTGGCGGTACCACTACTGAGGGAAACCATCGGTTGGCGGCGTTGGGCTGCGATTATAGTCGGCTTTGGTGGCGTACTGTCGATAGTCCGGCCCTTCGGCGAAACGATAAATATCTATGCACTACTGCCGCTAGCCTGCGCAGTTACGGGTGCCTTTCAGGACATCATCACACGTCGCATCAGCGATACAGAGTCGGCATTTTCAGTGCTCCTCTGCTCCACCATTGTGACCATGATTGTCGCCGCATTTTTCGTATTCGAAGACACATGGCGCCTGCCGGGTGCGGTCGATTTCAGCCTGTTAGTGCTAACTGGCCTGCTGTCGGGGGGTGCGCATTATCTGCTGATCGAAACATTTGTGCGCGCCGAAGCGGCGGTCGTCGTGCCTTTCCGCTACACCGCGCTGGTCTGGGGGCTGGCGATCGGGTTCGTCGTGTGGGGCGATATCCCGTCGGGTTTAGATTGGCTCGGCATCCTGTTAATCGTCAGTAGTGGCATCTACATCGTACACCGCGAATCCTTACGTCGACGTGATGCTGCGTGACCCAGCCAACGTTCTTTTGGATAATGAAGCTGAAACCGCGCGCAGGAAAGGTGAACCGACGACATGAAAACAGGTCTCTTAGTAAATGTACCGGTATTCCCTGGTGGGCTGGACGGGCTAACCGATCAGTTCGAGGTCAACCACATCCTGGATAAAGATAAACGGGCCGAGTTCCTGCAGTCGAATGGCGGCGCGATTGAGGCAGTGTTAACGAACGGAACGTTGGGCCTCTCGATTGAAGAGATGGTGCAGATGCCGAACCTAAAACACATCGCTTGCATCGGTGCAGGCTACGACCAAATCGATATCAAGACCGTGCAGCAACGGGGCATCGCGGTGAGCCACGGGCCCGGCACCAACGATATCTGCGTCGCCGACCACAGCTTAGCCCTGCTATTCGCGATCGTGCGGCGCATCCCGTCCTATGACACACAGGTGCGGGCCGGTGGCTGGAAGACCGCCGCGGATAGTTGGCCCACTCTAACCGGCAAAACTCTGGGAATATTGGGGCTTGGCCGCATCGGACTGCGCATCGCTTCCCGCGCCCGTGGCTTCGAGATGAAAATCCACTACCACAATCGTAACCAGCGTGATGATGTCGATTACGTATACGAACCCTCCGCCGTTGATTTGGCACGCGCCTGTGATTTCATAATCGTCGTCTGCCCCGGTGGCAGTGCAACACACCATCTGGTCAATGCCGATGTGCTCAAGGCGCTTGGCCCTGAAGGTTATCTAGTCAGCGTTGGTCGCGGCTCGGTGGTCGATACGGACGCGCTGGTCGTCGCTTTGCACGACGGCACCATAGCCGCCGCCGGGCTAGACGTGTTTGAAGGCGAACCGACAGCACCGCAGAATTTGTTGGAAGCACCGAACGTCACTATCACCCCGCATATCGCCGGTCGCTCACCCGAAGCTCGCCAGACGATGGTCGAATTGTTTCAACGGAACTTAAAGAATTTTTTCAGCGGCCAGCCGCTAGTCACCCCAATCCCGGAAATGGTGGACACCTAGGAACAACAGCCCAAGGAACAGGAAATGGAATCGAAGAACATCGGTGGAAAAAATGGGCTGACAGCAGCCCTCGTCGGGCTGGGCTGCAACGCCTTCGGGCGGCGGGTCAACGAAGCGGGAACGCATGCCGTGATGGATGCTGCGATCGACGCCGGTATCAATTTCTTCGACACTGCGGAAACCTATGGCGACGGCGCGTCAGAACGCTTCATGGGAAGCGGGCTTAAAGGCAAACGCAACAAAATCGTGCTCGCCACAAAGTTTGGCTTCAGTAAGTCCCATATCGAAGGCAAAAAAAGGGGGTCTCCAGAAAATATCCGCGCCGCCCTCGAAGGCAGCCTAACAGCACTGAAGACAGACTGGATTGACCTATACCAACTGCACCGACCGGACCCCGATACCCCAATCGGGGAAACGATGGGCGAACTAGAGGAACAGGTGACAGCTGGCAAAATCCGCTTCTACGGCTGTTCATTCTTCACGGGTGCTGAGATGAAGTTGGCGATCGACGAAGCCGCCCGCAAAAATCTCAATGGCTTTGTTACGGCGCAAAACGCTTGGAATGTGCTGGAGCGGGACATTGAGGCCGATTTGATACCGGTATGTGAAGCAAACGGCATCGGGCTCCTGCCTTATTACCCCATTGCACGTGGCTTGCTAACCGGTAAGTACCGGCGTAATGCCGAGGCTCCCGCAGGAAGCCGGCTCGCCGGGGACGCCACACTGGCCGATGCCGATTTCAATCGAATCGAAAAGCTCGAAACCTATGCCAACGACCATGGCCACGAACTGTTGACCCTGGCAATGTCCTGGCTCGCGGCACAGCCTTCGATCGCCAGCATAATCGCCGGCGCCTCTCGCCCAGAACAAATGTTGATGAACGCCGCCGCGGTCAGTTGGAAACTAACACCGAACAATCTCGCCGAGATCGACGCGATTGTTTCGGACAAGAGCTAAATGCCTCGGCGTCCTTCCCGAAGCTGATAGGCCGCGCCGTGCAAATCATTAATCGACGGGTTCTTGCCAAAGATCCGTTCCTTAGAGTGAGCGAATAAATCGCGGTTCGCACCCAGCGGCGCCAGCTGCCGCGCGTACTCCATCGCCAGGCCCAGAAGCTTGTCTGCAGGGGCGACATCACGCACAAAGCCCGCCTGTTTCGCATCGGGGCCAGTCCAACGCCGTGCCAGCTGCACCGTATCAAAGAAGGCGCTACCAGACATTTTGTGGCGAAATAAAGAGAGCTCTGCATCTGGGATCGCCATGCCGATCTGGATCTCGTTGGCACAAAGATAACCACGATCCTCGCGCATGACCCGCACATCATGGGAAAGTGCCATCATAAAACCGGCACCAAAGCCATGCCCATTAACTGCACAAACCGTCGGGACTGGAAAAGTGATGAGCTTACCCATTAGGGCAAAAAATTCCATCCCAAAAACCGACTTGTCGCCCCCCGTGCCGTCACCTTCACCACGCCGCCAGTCGATGTCGAGCCCGTTGGAGAAAAATTTTGGATCGCTCGATGCTGTGACCAGCGCCGCCGGCCCAGCCGAGGCCAGCACCTCGTTCAGTCGCGCATCGAAGGCCCGCACGAAATTGGTATTCCAGCGGTTCTCGCCCGAATCCATCGTCAAGATGAAGACATCGTCTTCCAAGTCTAGCGTGATCATGTCTGCCTCATCCTTGTCATCTCCTCTTCCTACCCGACCAGGCTGCATCCCGCCAGGTGAAGGCTGTGCAATTACAACCTTAATCCATTCCTCCGCTTAGAGGGGGCAATATAATGATCAGGATGAAAGACGGCGCGGCGGGACAAATTGTATTCTTGTTTACAGAAGGCGTTGCTGCTCCGGCGGCGTCATGGCATGTGTTAATCCAACCTAAGAACCGGCAAGAAAGGGCAACAGCATGACGAATGATCGTTTTGGAATTCGCTGGGGGCTGGCCGGCGGTACTACCCTTGCCTCATTGAGCGAAGCACGTAACGCCGCTCGCTTTGCCGCCAGCCACAGCTTTGACAGCTTCTGGATCTCGCACGCTATGGGCGTCGACCCAATCCTGACACTAGCCTGCATTGGCCCTGAGTTCCCGACGATCGGCGAGATGGGCACTTCCGTAACGCCCCTCTTCGGCCGCCACCCAATTGGTCTCGCACAACTGACGCGAACCGCGCAAAATGCACTCGACGGCCGCTTCACGCTGGGGATCGGGGCCGCATCACGCCGGCACGCCGAAGAGGTGCTCGGAATGTCCTGGGCCAAACCGTTCAGCTTCACTCGAGAGTTCATCGCTGCTCTAGAGCCCCTACTGACCGGCCAAGCGGCAGACACAAATGGTGAACAGGTCACTGCGCACGCCGAACTCGGCATTGATGCCGCACCGACGCCGATCCTGCTTGCAGCTTTGGGTCCACGCATGCTGCGCTTCGCCGGCGAACGGCTGCAAGGCACGTCGCTCGGCCAGTGCGGACCTAAAACTATATCGAGCTACATTCTCCCGCATCTTCGTGAGGGCGCCGAGCGCAGCGGGCGCAGCAGCGAACTGCGGATTATGGCACTGGTGCGTTTCTGCGTAACCGACGATATCGCAGCCGCGAAGCCATTGGCACGTGAGATCGCAGCGCACTACCAATCCAACCCCTCATACGCTAATGCGACCAAGCATGAAGGGCTCGACGATCCGTCTGACCTTCACCTGATCGGCAGTTGGCAATACGTACTAGACGGGCTCGCTGCTTACGCCGAAGCAGGAGCCACTGACTTGCGCATTCAGGTCGTTGCACCCGACGAATCCACACGCGAGGCATCCTACGCTGCACTCGCAAACTATATGTCTTAACTGTCACCTTAAGTTAAGCTGTTATCCAAATTTTCCGCCTCGCGCGCAAAAAGTACTGCTAATTGAACAGCATTTAAGCGCCGCACATCGGAATCGGCAAAGGTTCTACCAACGAGTTACTTTTATCGCCTCTATCTAACTTTATTGTTACCGATGCCAATCTTGAGCGGCCCAAAACTTAAAACCCGGAGTGTCAAATCCATTCGCGTCAGAGCTCAAGACAATTTGGGGAAAGTGATTCTCTAGCACAAATCCCACTAATAACTTTCTGTAGCTCTTTTACGCTGCCGCCACCATCCGCTCGTCTTCCTTTACCATCGCCGCGCCCTTCTCCGCGATCATAATCGTCGGCGCGTTCGTGTTGGTTGAGGTGACTGTAGGCATAATGGAGGCATCAATGACGCGGAGCCTCTCCATGCCGTGCACGCGTAGTCGATCATCGACGACCGACATGGGGTCTGGGCCCATTCGGCAGGAACAGGACGCATGGAAGACGGTCGAGCCAACCTCTCTAGCGAATTCCAGTATCTCATCGTCGCTCTGCACGTCCTGGCCAGGTAATTTTTCGCCGGTGACATAGGGCTGGAAAGCAGGCTGAGCGAACCAGTCACGGGCCATGCGAATCGAGGCGATGACGGTACGACGATCGCGCTCCTCTGCTAAATAATTAGGATTTATCGAGGGCTGCGTGCGCGGATCTGCGCTCTGCGCCATAACATGGCCACAGCTTTCTGGGCGCATCTGCCATAGGCCCGTAGTCATGGCTGGCGTCTTGTCCATCTGACGCTTCGGGCCTGGCGAAAAGCTGCCCGACGAGAACAGTCCTTGCACGTCTGGTGTCGCGGATTCCGGCAGCGCCTTAAAAGAGGCAGCGACCAGTGAAGCGCCATAGGTCAGCATGCCACCGCCCTGAAAAGCGAACTTCATAAGCTCGCCTGCGAAGCGCAGGCCGCGCGAACGCTCATTCAGGGTACCGATGCCTGCCACATCTGCCTGTACCCGAACGATGAAATGATCCTGGAAATTTTTCCCCACGCCCGGCAATGCATGCGCCACTTCGACACCAATTTGACCCAGATGATCCGGGTCGCCGACACCAGAGAGTTGCAGCATGTGCGGTGATCCGATCGCACCAGCGGACAGGATAACTTCGCCCGCCGCATCCGCACGCTCGATCGTATTACCACGTGAGAATTCGACACCCGCCGCTCTCTTACCATCAAGAACCACCCGATGTACTAGCGCGCCGGTGACTACCTGCAAATTAGGCCGGCCCATCGCCGGACGCAGATAGGAACGGGCAGTGCTGGCCCGAAAGCGACCACCGCGTGTTTGCTGTACCCATCCAATATGGTCGCCCAGCCCATGCGGGAGATCATTAAGATCTTCCCGGTATTCCCAGCCCATCTGCACGCCTGCATCGATTGCGACTTGGCACAGTTCCGGCTTGTCGCGGCCAGGCGCAGTGTAAAGAGGACCATCTTTGCCATGCACTTCATCAGCCGGCCCTTCCCAGCGTTCAGCCTTACGGAAGAAGGGAAAGACGTCCTTGCCGTTCCAGCCGCGATTGCCAAGCTGCGCCCAATGATCGTAATCCTCCGGCTGGGAGCGAATGTAGATCATGCCATTGATCGAGCTCGATCCGCCCAATACACGGCCACGAGGGTAAGGGATCTCGCGCCCGTTTAGACCAGATTCCTTGTCTGCCTTAAAACCCCAGGTGATCGTTGGATGATCAAGCAGCTTCATGAAGCCTGCGGGCACATGGATGTAGGGGTTCCAATCCTTTCCCCCCGCCTCCAATAGGATTACCCGAGTACCGGGATCCTCTGTAAGCCGATTCGCCAGCACGCAACCGGCTGATCCAGCCCCAACGATGACATAATCCGCTTGCATGACATCCTCCCTGCGATTTACGGCAAGACGGCCAAAGACACCGCCATACCGTCACCTAGCCTCCTTTATTAAAGGGGCCCCGGCAAATCAAACCTTATATGCCAATAAATCGTCCCGGACTAAAATCCAAAACTTAGTTCTAGTGTCGGGTTGACAACATCGTTGGGTTTACACTCAGCGGCGTAAGTCACTCCAGGCAGGCCAACTCGGGTTCTCAGTGAATTAAAAAATTTGGTAGAGACTGCCTCAAATATAGATAGGGCACTAAGACCATAAGCTACTCTGTCTAGGGCCAACATTTATTCAGGCCGCGCAAAGGCCTCTCGTGCGCGAGTTACCTCTACACGTGTGACGCAGCCTTCCAGATGGTCGTTGATCAGTCCCATGGATTGTAGGAAGGCATACACTGTGGTGGGGCCAACGAACCTCCAACCACGTTTTTTTAGGTCCTTCGAAAGTGCGATAGATTCCGGCGAGGTTGACTGGCTTTGAGGCGGCCCGATGCTATCTGGGTCGGGCTCGTAGCGCCAGACATAGGCAGCGAAGGAACCCTCTTCCACTATCAGTTCCTGCACGCGGGCAGCATTGTTGATCACCGCCTCTATCTTTCCTCGATGGCGAATAATACCCGTATCTAGCAGCAACCGTTTCACGTCATTTTCGGAAAAGTGGGCCACATTTTCGATCTGAAAATTGTCGAAGGCGGCACGGAAACTTTCACGCTTGTTTAAAATGGTGCGCCAACTCAAGCCAGACTGGAAGCTCTCGAAACAGAGTTTTTCGAATAATCGGCGGTCATCATCAACCGGAAATCCCCATTCGGTGTCATGGTAGGGGAAAAACTCTGCGATATTGCCACACCAGCCACAGCGCGGCTTTCCGTCGGGGCCGGGGACAACTTTGCTCATAGGTCCGTGTCCTTCTGGTTTAGAGGGAACTATATCGTGTGCTAACAGACTTCTGCCAAACGTCTTGCGCGCGAGGCAGAAAGACCGTTGGCCCTTGCAGGCCGAAGCTTTCCTGTGGTTTGTCATTGGAAGGATCAAGGAGCCCAGTTTAAATCGAGATCGGTCCTTTCAACGGTGGTTAAGGCATTTCTAGGACGCGGGCATCTAGCCAATCACACATCGCTTCAACCTCGCGACGGACAAAGGTGTCGTTGTGAAAACAATTAACCACCGTTGCCACCCCCTGGCTACGGACGAGAAGGTGCAATGCTAATGCATCGGCATCAGTTTTACGGCCAAGCGCACGGAACTGTTTTGCAAGCCACCGTCGGATCAAGGCGAAGATCGCTTTGGCCTCACCAGAGGCGCCATGATTTAGCTTGGCTAGCTCCAAAGTTAGCGTGCCGACCGGGCAACCATAGCGCTTGATATCGGTGCGATTGTCTAGCAGGGTTTGGATGAAGGACCGGATGGCGTCAGCAGGGTTATCACCGGCAGCGTCCTCCCATTTCTGCAACATCGCCCGAGTAATTTCAGCCCGAATTGCGATCACCGCTGCCAGGATCTCGTCTTTCGTCCTGAAGTGATGGTAAAAATTTCCGCGAGAAATCTGGACCATATCCGCTAAATCGGCAAAGGACGTGTATTCGAAACCACGCTGATAAAACAAAGTATCTGCCGCTTCAATAATCTTAGTTCGCGTATCGCTCACGACGATATTCCTGAAACCAGGTAAAACGGACATGACTTCTTTTAGGATGTATGTCCAAAATTTCTGCAACACCCTCGAAGCATAATCAAGCACAGACTGCTGTTCGACCCCACTAACCGGCCTTACTATACTAAGTCACTCACAGACACAGTGATCCAAAATATGCTAAAACTTTTTTATTCGCCTGGCTCCTGCGCACTCGCCTCGCATATTGTGCTCGAAGAAGCAGGCGCCCCCTACGAAACCATCCGCATCGACTTCGACACAGCTGAACAGCACAGCGCGGACTTCCTCGCCATCAATCCCAAAGGAAGGGTGCCGGCCTTGGTGACAGAAAGGGGCATCTTGAGCGAGACACCGGCCATCCTATTATTCATCGCACAAAGCTTTCCGCAGGCAGGGTTAGCACCCCTCGACGATCCGTTCGCAACGGCGCAATTGCAAGCATTCAACAACTACCTCTGTTCAACCGTGCATGTCGCTCATGCGCATGGTGGACGCGGCAGCCGCTGGGCGGACAAGGAATCTTCCTTCGCTGATATGAAGCGCAAGGTTCCCAAAACCGTCCGTGCCTGCTTTGAACTTATAGAGAGCGAAATGTTCGTAGGACCCTGGGTGCTGGGCGAGAGTTACAGCCTTTGCGACCCCTACCTCTACACTATTGCAAACTGGCTTAAACGTGATTCGGTCGACGTCACGACCCTGCCAAAAACTCACAGTCATATGCAGCGCATCGAAGCGCGCCCAGCAGTGCGAAAGGTCTTAGCTGATCATTTTGAGTAGAGCACTAGGGTTTATTGCCAATGGCTAATTTGCATGTGTGCAGTCCATTTTAAAAAATTATGGAGCCACCCGATTATGTAGATGGGGGGTATTAGGATCGTCTCTTCGATGCATCGCAGGAAACTTTAGCTAACGGTCTTATTTTGCGATTCCAGATTGGGCGTACTATCCACCCATTCATCACCTGCCAACTCCGGCGTGGAATATTTCTGCAGCGCCTTGAACTGTATTTCTCGGTCAGCGTTGAATAAGGACGCCGCAATTCCACGCATGAGCCGATCTGCACCAGTTGAAACGGCCGGGATGTCACCTGAGAGCTTGCCATGACTCAGCATCGCCGCATCATTAAAACAGTGGATCCGCGATAATATCGAGCAAGTACCCGGCTCCTTCTCCAAAAACTCAAACGTCTCGCCGAGATAGGGCGAATCGATTAAAAACTTATGCGCCATTCCCATATCCGAAGTGAAAACACCATCGCCCCACACCTTTATGTAAGGCGCGATGCTGGAGAATTCCGGCCGCCCAAAAAAATCATTGCGGAACCCCGTTGCCGCAATAACGAAGTCGACCTCGAACGGGACCTGATTTGTCTCGACAATCACTCGGTTTCCGTCAGTGCGGACGCCAGTGACAGCGCAATCTAGGTAGAAGTGCGCATTTGGGTGGCGTGAGACACGCAAAGTAGAGCTCCGAGGCGGCGGCGTCTGCGCCTTAGCAACATAATCAAAAAATTTCCATTTCCAAGCGTCCGGCAAATCGCGAATGCCGTGCACGACCCCCTGGCTACCAATGCCCGTCATCTTGTTAATCTGCGGCATTTCCTTCCGGCGGATCAGCAGGCTAATCGAGGCGGCGCCATGTTCAAGCGCAGTGCCAGCATTGTCCATCGCCGTAGCGCCCGCTCCGATGACTGCTACGTCCTTGCCCTTCAAGCCAGTAAAATTAATCTCGTCGGCACCATGCGCCCAGAACGACGGCGCTAGTCCATCCAGAAAGGCCGGAACATAGGCTCCGCCGAGCCCAGAACGCCCCGTCGCCAACACCAAATGGCGGGCGTATTCCTTGCGTCCGCCGGCCTCGCCTTGCAAACACACCTCAACCAGTTCATCTGACGCCGCCCGGATATCCAACAAACGCACCCCATTTTCGATCGGCAGTTCCAAGGTGTGGCGATACCAAACCAGGTATTCCATCCACTGTTCCTTGGGTATTTTTCCAAGTTGCTCCCAAGCCTCAGCACCGAACTGCGCTGTATACCAGGCACGAAAGGTCAGGGAAGGCAGGCCCAGCGCAGGGCCAGTCAGCGCCTTTGGCGAGCGGAGCGATTTCATCCGCGCGGAGGTGACCCAAGGGCCTTCGAGGCCTTGGTCAGCTTGGTCGTAGGCGATGCTGTTATCGATCCCAGCAAGCTGCAATTGCGCCAGCACCGCGATTCCACACATACCCGCACCAATGATGATAACATCCCGGACAGATTTCCCGTTATAGGTTTGCCGCGGCACCCATGGTTTTGAGGGCAGCATCAAATAGTTTAGGTCCTCCTGAACACGGGCATTCAAATTGTCTAAACCGGCTTGATTGATAGATCGTTTCATTTGGAAAGTTGCTAAAAATCGTTTAGCTGACGTACAAAGATCAATCGGTATTTCTGGACGAAAAAACAACGCCTTCATCAAAAAATCGTTCAACCTCATCGGAACTGAAGCCAAATTCGGCCAAAATTTGCTTTGTGTGTTCACCCTTAGCCGGCGCGCGACGGATAGTTTCAGCGAAACGACCGTTAAAGCGAATGGGTAAGGCTACCGCTTGCGGGACATTCAGCGCCATAGAATCAACTAGCGGCAACTCCTCACCAAACGCTCCGTCAGCCGCTATATCTGCAAACTCGTTGATTGGTCCGCATAGTATATCAGCCGTGCGCAATCGTTCTAACCAGTGTGCAGCCGGTTGAGCAGAAAACATCGGTACGATGATAGCGTCGAGCGCGGCCCTATTCTCAACCCGTAGCGCATTTGTGACGAAACGTGGGTCTTTAGCCAAAATACCAAGATCAAGTGCCGCGCAAAATTTTACCCAATGCTCGTCGCGCAGCACCGCGATACTAAGATACCGTCCGTCCGACGTCTTAAAGGCTCCGGCCGGCGCCAGGTTTGTGTTTTGATTGCCTTGCCGCGGCGCCTGTTTGCCGGATGCCGAAAACCGAGTAAAGCTGCCGCTCATCATAGCCAGTGCCGCTGCCATCAGGCTGATATCAATATTAGCACCACCATGACCTGACAAACGGCCATAAAGGGCCAGCAGCACTGCCTGAACCGCGGCGTTGGCGGCAGCCATGTCTATCAATGGAAACCCGACGCGAAGCGGCGGACCCTCAGCTTCTCCGACCAGGCTCATCACGCCGCTCATCGCCTGGATGAT
>PBDC01000021.1 GCA_002717185.1 Rhodospirillaceae bacterium | reverse complement strand
CAAACGCCTGTTCCGCTTTAAAAGTACCGTCCGATTTCAACCAGCTGGACCGTACCGCATAGGCGCGCTTCGCGGTTTCCAGCAGCAAATGCATGCGGGCTACACCCTCAGTCTTCTGGAAACGGCCTTCCACCGCCAACATGTTCCACATCAACCAGCTTCCGATTCCGGCGCCCGCTGGGGAAGAAATGAAGTTGATAATTACATCGTCAAATGGGATCCCAACAGGCTTACGCCAACGCGGAACAAAATTCCTCAAATCCTCCACGGACAATGTTCCGCCTGCATCTTGCACGGCTTTAACAATCTTCTCAGCCAGGGGCCCTTCATAGAACGATGTGATCCCGCCCGTCCGAAGTGCCGCATAGGTATCCGCTAGATCTTGTTGGATTAACCGGTCCCCCTCTTCATGAGGCTTCCCATCCGGGCGGGCGAAAATCTTTCGAGCGTTAGGGTCCAGAAATAGCGGTCTTGCCGCGAGCGCCAGCTCCCGCGCCGTAGCTCGAGAGACAATATGACCAAACCGCGCTTTTTTCTCAGTCTTGGCCAGTATCTGCCGAAATTCCAATTGTCCATATCGGACCTGCAACGCCGCCAACCCTCGCAATAGAGTAGGAATAGCGCTTGGCCGATCGGCCTGCGCATTCAGCGCACCCGGCGGTGCGATGAAGTCCATGACTTCGGTCTTTTTCGCACCTGGATCGTGAACAATGCAGACCCCTCCCCCGCCCAGACTGATCGAAGACGGCATTGTAACGGTCATCGTCAACGCAAGCGCAACCGCAGCATCAGCCGCCGAACCACCAATTTTCAGAATATCTTCTGCCGCAATGACGGCATTAGGCTCATCGCCCGCGGCGGCGCCAAAAAAGACCACACCGCTCTCGATGAAAGTACTACTAGCCTGGCCGCGGGCCTCCGACCCGGACATGATACCGGAAAGGTCGGATAATATGCCCGAATTACCGCCCCGCTCACCGTCGCCACCACACCCGACGGCTAACGCGGCGGCCAAGACCAAACCAATCACTTGATTGATACGAT
This sequence comes from Rhodospirillaceae bacterium, assembly GCA_002717185.1. Next base: position 36,610 of record PBDC01000021.1, on the reverse strand, counting down.
GATTGACCCCAGCTATTGTGCGGTCTTTTAGGAGATTTGGCACGTTGAAGCGCATTTACAATCCTAAAAATGTGAACCGTCTTCTGACTATTTTTTGCGCCATTCTGATTACGCTGTCAGGTCAGACGTGGGCAAGGTCTATTTCACTGATCCGTGACACTGAGATCGAAAATACCATTCGCGTTTACTCGCTTCCGCTTTTCAAGGCCGCCGGCTTAGAAGCAAGTAATATTCAAATTCACATTGTCAACGACCCCGCCCTGAACGCTTTCGTAGCCGGTGGCCAACGGTTGTTTATCAACACAGGACTACTCATGCGCGCAGAACATGCCGGTCAGGTCATCGGCGTGATCGCGCATGAAACGGGCCATATATCCGGTGGTCATCTTGTACGGCTCCAGGAAAGCTTGAGCAACTCGACCGCAAAATCGATCCTGGCACTGGTTTTGGGCGGCATTGCAGCAGTTGCTACAGGCAAGAGCGAAGCGGCAGGCGCAGTGGTCGCCGGCAGCGCAGCTTTGCAGCAACGCTCGGTTCTGAGCTACACACGCACAATGGAACAGTCGGCTGACCAGGCCGCCGTCGTATACCTGGACGAAGCAGGATACTCCGGGCGAGGTCTTTTGCAGTTCCTCAACACCCTATCGGGACAGGAACTCCTGTCCGGGGAACACCAAGACCCCTACCTACGATCCCACCCCTTGACCCGGGATCGCATAAAATTCATGCGTAATCATGTTTTACAATCGCCCCATTCGGAAACACCGCTGCGAGAGGACCTCGTCCAAGCCCACGATCGGATGCGGGCAAAGCTCAAAGGCTTTATCAATCCGCCAGCGCGCACTTTGCGCGAATACAAACACGACGATAGGAGTTTCGCGGCACGCTATGCCCGAGCCGTGGCCTACAAGAAAGAGTTCAAGATTGACGAAGCCTTAGCGCTGCTGGACGGTCTTCTTGCAGAGTTCCCTAATGATCCTTTCCTGCATGAACTGAAAGGTGACGTATTGCAGGACGCCGGAAGGGTCGCCGAGTCAATTCCCCCCTATCAAAAAGCCGCCAGCATGTTGCCCTGGGCCGCACTTATTCGCGTCAGTCTCGCACAGTCACAGCTCGAACTTAACGATCACCGAGCGACCGGCGCGGCTTTGGAAAACCTGCAACAAGCCGTCCGTTACGAGCCGGAAATGCCTCTGGTTTGGCGCCTGCTGGCGACTGCCCACGCGCGCAACGACAACCAGGCATATGTGATGTTATCGCTCGCGGAAGAAGCGCTGCTGAAAGGCAAAAAACCCGAAGCCCGCCACCGTGCCAAGCAGGCGATGAAACTGCTGCCGGAAGGTTCGGCGAGCTGGATACGCGCGCAGGACATCCAAGAGACGGCAAAGAAAAAGTAACCGATTCGAAATCCTTCTAAACATCACACTCCAAGCCACAAGGAAAATTACGTGAAACTATTATTCTCTCTCTGTTTCGTATTGCTCTGCCTCACTGGGATCCCCATACCCGGGGCCGCCCAAATGACAACCAAGGACAAGACAGAGATTGAGAATATCGTCCGCCAATTCATTCTTGAGCATCCCGAAATCATTACCGAGGCGCTTGAAATTCTGCAAAAACAGGAAAGATTGGCGCTTGAAAAATCACAACAGGAAGCCTTGCAGAGAAGTAACGACCAGCTATACGAAAACCCGATGACACCGGAATACGGCAATCCGCAAGGCGATGTGGTTGTCGTCGAATTCTTTGATTATCAATGCGGTTACTGCAAACGGGTCTTCCCAGACTTCATGGAAGTGGTAAACGCCGATAAGAAATTGCGTGTCATCTGGAAAGAACTGCCGATCTTGGGGCCTATATCCCGGTTCGCGGCTCGCGCCGCGATGGCATCAGCGGAACAAGGGAAATATTTTGATTACCACGTCGCTTTGTTGGGATTACGCGGCCGCCTGACCGAAAAGCGTGTAATGGACACGGCAAAAAATGTCGGACTCGATATGAATCGCTTGATCAAGGATATGGGATCGTCAAAGACCAATCAGTATTTGGATGAAACGCTGGAGCTTGCGAAAAACCTAGGAATAAATGGAACCCCAGCCTTTCTGATCGGCAATCAGCTTGTGCCGGGCGCAATCAGCGCAAATAAGATGCGAGAAATCATTGCACAGGCTCGCCGGAATAAAGGATAGGCCGGGACATTAGGAAAGGTTTTCAATTGCAAGAGGTTCGATCTCGTCCGCCGGTGTGAACCCGAAAATCCGCCCGTAAAAATACAACTCTCCCTCTAACACCCTTTTCATATTCGCGGCTTGACGAAACCCATGCCCTTCGCCCTCAAACAGGCAATATGCGACCGGAGTTCCCTTCTCCTTTAAAGCCGCGACCATCGTTTCCGCTTGGTTAGGCGGTACGACCTTATCATCGAGGCCCTGAAAGAAAACAACCGGACAGTCGAGTCGGTTGGCGAAGTTGATCGGCGACCGTTCGCGATACAGCGATTTTGCCGACGGCCAAGGGCCAATCAGCCGGTCGAGATACCGGCTTTCAAACTTGTGGGTGTCTGTAGCCAAAGTCGACAGATCACCGATGCCGTAATGGCTGGCACCAGCCTTAAACGTGTTGCAAAACGTTAGGGCGCATAGTGTCGTGTAACCACCAGCGCTGCCACCAGTGATGATCAGTCGGTCGCCATCAACCTGACGATGTTTGACCAGAAAGTCTGCACCGGCCTCGCAATCCTCGACATCGATCACACCCCAATCGCCGCGCAGCCGTTCGCGATAGGCGCGCCCATAGCCCGTGCTACCGCGGTAGTTCACGTCAAGCACTGCGAAGCCGCGGCTGGTCCAGTACTGTATCTTTAGGTTGAGGGCCTCGCCGGTCTGACTAGTCGGTCCGCCATGGCTTTTGACTATCAGCGGTGGCAAAGTACCGTCCGGCGCCACCGTATTCCCGTTGGCCGGCGGATAGTAGAAGCCATACGCTTCCTCACCGCCCCGTGTGGGAAAGCTAATGGCTTGAGCGGGGGAGATATGTTTCGGATCGATGGCGACATCGGTGGACCGCCGAACTACTTCGATATCCTGACCTCCGAGGTCTAGCACTACGAGCGCGGGCGGCTTGGACACGTGGCCACCAACGAAGTAGGCATTCGAGCCTTTAACGTTAAGGGCGCCAAAGTCGCAGTACGCTGTTTCAATTGGCGTCAAAGTCCCTGACATTACGTCGATCCGTCCAAGCCGCCAGCGCCCCTCTTCGCAATAAGTCGCAACGATCTCGCCGGCCTCATCGAAGCCGTAAGAGGACATTCCAAAGACCCATTGCGGCAAGCCGAACTCCGCGGCTATCGGACAGACTGAAATTGCTTCCTTGTCTTCCCAGCGGTGCAGGTTCCACCAACCTTCGGGGTCGGCTACATAGTAAAGTAAGCCGTCCGGTGACCATTCTGGCTGAAATACTGCCTGGCTAGCCCCGCCAGCAATCCGTTCAGCTTCCTCGAGCGTACCATCCGGTCCAATGTCAGCAAGCCACAGCCAACTCGCGTCCCAGGGCATGTCCGGATGATCCCAGGTCAAAAAAGCAAGCTGCGATCCGTCAGGCGACAAGCGTGGAGCAGCATAAAAATCAGCACCTTCAGCCAGTATAGAGACCGACCCATCGAAACTGATTGCTACTATCGCATTCGCGGGCTCCGCGAGACTTTCATCGTGATCCTCTCGCACCGCAATCAACCGTCGCCGACCTACATCGACGCGCATATCCGCATAGCGCCACCTCCCCCCTTGGGTCAGCAGTTGCGGTGCCTGGCCAGGATCCTGGCGATAGAGCGCCTGATCTGGCCCGTTGCAAAAGAACACCACACCTTCCGCAACTGTGTAGCTGCCGCCGCCATATTCGTGCACGCGACTGCGCACATTGTACTCGGGCGGAGTGATTTCAGATACCGCTCCCGATTGATCCCTGTGACACAACACCGTGCGACCCTTTTCTGCAGGGCGCAGTTCCGCCCAATACAAATCATCGCCATCGCAACAAATGCTCCCTAACGCCACCGTCTCTCCGACAATCATGTCAGCGGTGATCGACGACTCCCATTCGCCATAATGCTTCACGGCCGGTTGCGGCATGATCCTCCCCTCTAAAGGCCTGTTAGCGATGGTTAGCATGGCCGGTCAGGTCACGAAACCTTGACCGAACGCGAGTTAGCCCCGATGTTGGACGCGGAGGACCTCTATGCCAGCGAAGAGAAATCCACAAAACTAAATAAGCTGCAACTCAAGACACTCACTTTGCTGCAGCAGATTGCGCGTTTACCAGACATGGCGACACCGAACGAGGAAACTGGCGAGGTCGAGATCACCGCCTTCCCCTCGCCACACGGCAACCATTTACATCTGGGACCCTACATAATATTGGGCAGCGATGCGACGGGTCTGCGCAACGAAGCGGTGTGGCGCGCCCTCAACCGAAAGGCTCTCGCATACGGCACCCTCCCCATCGCCATCACCCTCACCTCCTTGGGACTGAAAGACCAGATCCTTCACGGATCGGATCATTAAGCTTCACACCGCAGTATCTTTTGCCAAATCACACAGAAGACCCGTTTCCTACCCACATCCAACATCTCGATCCAAACGCTGCCGCCGAAGACCACGAGCGGTGGCTCAAGGACGCCGCTTTAGGCAGTTTCGACGACATCGTGCTAGGCGTATCAGTAGGGCCCGCCACTTGCTTGCGATCCGATGCGGTATGGCCAAAGATGGTGTCCGCCGAGACCGTCCACGTTTTCACTGTCTTGACGAACTCAGTTTCACGATAAACTCCTCCAACTATCGACATAAGCGGCAAACTCCACTCCGTCGGGCAGGTCGGCAGGCGTCAACGGATCGCGAGCGTCAAGCATCACTGCGACCTCATCCGTGGCTTCAGCTTTCGGCGCGAAAGCACCCTCCAACGCCTTCGGGTGCGGTCCATGGGTAAAGCCGCAGGGATGGAAGGACATCATGCCAGGATGGGTGTTATCGCGACTGAAGAACTTGCCCTTATGGAAAAAAATCACTTCATCATAATCATCGTTGTTGTGGAAAAATGGCACTTTCAGTGCGTCTGGATCGCTTTCAAACGGGCGCGGCACGAATGTGCAGACCACAAAACGCTTAGCGACGAAGGTCGAGTGAGCCGAAGGTGGCACGTGATAGCGATGGCTCATCAATGGTCGGATATCGCGCCAGTTGATGCTGACCGGCGCCAAGTCGCCGTGCCAGCCCACCGCATCGAGGGGGTTATAGGGATAGGTGGCGGTCGAGACCGTTTCCATCCGCTTGATCTTCACCTGCCATTCGTTCTCGTCCTGCTGCGCCAGAAAAGCGTCGTCCATTTCTGGCGTACGCAGCATGGCGGGATCGAAGATGGCGTGCGGCCCGACCAAACCTTTCTCCGGCAGTTGAAAGGCGTCGTTCACCGCCTCGATCATCAGAAATTCAGCAGCGCCATCGCAAGCAACGCGCCACATGGTCCCTCGCGGCAACACGATGTAGTCGCCGTCGCGAAACGTTAACCGGCCATAATCGCTAAACAGTTCGCCCGATCCCGCGTGAACGAACAGCAACTCGTCACCGTCAGCGCTGCGCACCAGGTGATCCATCGCGCCCACCGTGCTCCAATAATAGATTTTCGTGTGAGCGTTCGACAGCACCGTTGGTGCATGCCAAGGCGAGCTTTGAACCGCGTTGAGCCGTGTCAAATCATACATACGCGGCCGCAGCGGCCCCCCGAACCTCACCCAGCCGGTGGGCGGATGTTTATGATGCATTTGCGTTGCCGGCCCGAAAAAGCCTTCCCGCCCCATCTCCCGTTCGTAGGTTCCATCCGGCAGGGCAGCGTGCGCCTGCCGTGAGGTCGTGCCCTCGACCCTAGGAAACGAAATCCATTTTCTGCTCATGTCATATCCCTTTACTTGCAGCGGCTACGCCTTGTCCTCCAGGGGGCTTTGGCAAATCTACTCGGCTGGTATGAGGTCCAGCATGCCACGGAAAATGCCCTCGCCGAACCCCCACCGCCCTTGCGTTGATTAATCCCGAAACATACGGGGCCGATAAACTTATCCATCAAGATCGGCAACAATGGCCCCTTATCATCGACTGCCGCGATGCAACCTCCTTACATTTTTGCCATGGTCCAGCAGGCGCGTATCGATAACCTCAAAATTTGGTTCCAGCGCGTCCATAAAACGGTGCATCTAGCGCGCATAGCCTCGATGGGCGCAAAAATATCGCTGGCATCTAACGTCACGTGCTGACCTGCTTCGCCTTCATTCTATTCGAGGAGTTCCACAATCTAATACTAGTTTCAGGCCCACTCATTAATCGGAATGCGGATTGTGTCGCAGAGGCAGGCCATCTCCTTGCTTGAGACCTGCCAACTTTCTCCCAATATCAAGGAACCAAACTTCCTTGAGGTTGAAAACTCGATCGTGATAACTGGTCCGCAATTAATGATGCTCAGATACAAACTATAGAAAAGGCGAGGGTGTATGTTATTCCGCTGCGTTTACCATTGCTCGCGCTCGGAAAGAAATCGAACTGATAGATATCGCCATCGCTATACCTGTCCACGATATAGATCAGAGCACCGCCAATTCTCTCGATCGCCGGCACGTTTAGGTCCATCGGATAAGTCCGTGATGGCGTGCCCCCACCCCCGCGCCCTAGGCTTGCGTGTGCTGGCAGGGCTGCATCTCTTACTAGGCCCATAATATCACGGCACACACTGCGCTCGTAAACATCGGCGAATCGCGCTGCATGACTGTCCAGTCCATCGTTAGGCATGAATTTTGTATCACCCTGCCTGAACAGGATAACGGGCTTAAACCGATATTTTACTGTGGCCTTAAAACCAAATCGTTCAGACTGGGCTACCATAGCAACCGGACCAGGCGAGCTACATTATACGAACTCAGATCCGTCGGTACCGAGCGGCTTATACCAGACATCATACAGGCCCTTGGGCACCTTCATGCGTTTTGCTTCAGTCCATTTTATCTCCTGTCACCTAAAAACCCTTGGAATTCCTGGTTTTAGAACAGAAGAGGCTTGGGGGAGCCACACGGTATACCCTGCGAGATTTTGGCAAAATAACTGGGAACTATCAGTTTGAATGCATCCAGCGTAGTCCACTGACCAGTCGTCCGGTTCCTCGTTGCAGGTTTGTGCAGCGTCCTCCTGGTGTCACATAGCGTAACCGTCTTAGAAATCTACTAGGAAATGGTCCCGCAGGCATCCTTGCGTGACCTCTGCGAGGTGATATAACCGATTCTGATATTCTGAAGCTTCAGGCGACGGTACGGAAAGGAGATCACCAGTGGCGGATGGCGCCAAGATCCTGATACTTAATGGGCCGAACTTGAACATGCTCGGCATTCGCGAGCCGTCGATTTATGGTTACGATACTCTGGCTGATATTGAGCACCGCTGCGTCGCGCATGCCAAGGCGATTGGCCTTTCCATCGATTTCCGGCAATCCAATATCGAGGGCGAGTTGGTCACATGGATCCAGAATTGCCGGACCACGCATCATGGCGTCATCATCAACGCCGCCGCCTTCACACATACCTCGGTCGCGATCCTAGACGCATTATCGCTGATCGACCGTCCGGTCATCGAGGTGCACCTATCGAACATCCTCGCACGCGAATCCTTCCGTCATCACTCTTACATTTCACCGGTCGCAGTAGGGGTCATCTGCGGCTTTGGGTGGCGTGGCTACATCCTAGCGCTGGATGCAATAAAAGACATTTTGGGCAAAGGCTAAATTAAGGGCTGACATGGCAAATCCCACCGTCGACTGCAACCAGATCCGGGAGCTCGCCAAGCTACTGGAGGAGACTGGCTTGGCCGAAGTCGAAATTACTGAGGGCGACCGCAGCATCCGAGTCGTGCGCAACGGTGTCACAACCGCAACAGCGGCACCCGTGGGAACGGCCGCCCCCTCGACCGCGGCGGCACCAGCACCCCCTGCTAGTAACGAGCCCCACCCAGGTGCGGTGACATCGCCGATGGTAGGTACGATTTATCTCGCGGCCAGCCCTGGCGCTGCACCTTTTGTGAAGGCTGGAAGTCAGGTCGCCGAAGGCGATACGCTGCTCATTGTTGAGGCAATGAAGGTTATGAACCCAATCCCGGCACCGCGCGCTGGCACCGTCAAAAGCATCCTTGTCGACGATGGCCAGCCAGTCGAATTCGATGAACCGCTGCTGATCCTCGAGTAAACGACATTGTTCGAGAAAATCCTCATCGCGAACCGGGGCGAGATAGCGCTGCGTATCCATCGCGCCTGCCGCGAGATGGGCATCGAGACCGTCGCTGTTCATTCAACCGCAGACTCTGAAGCCATGCATGTACGATTGGCCGATGAGAGCGTCTGCATTGGCCCACCGTCTTCGCGCGACAGCTATCTGAACATGCAGGCCATCCTGTCCGCCGCCCAAATTTCAGGCGCCGACGCAATCCATCCGGGCATTGGTTTCCTGTCGGAGAATGCCGCCTTCGCGGAGATGGTAGAGGAGCATGGCTACGCCTTCATTGGTCCAGCGCCCGAACATATTCGGCTGATGGGTGACAAGATCGCTGCAAAAGAGGCGATCCAGCAGCTCGGCCTGTCCGTCGTTCCCGGATCCAATGGGCCAGTGACCGAGGACGGAGCAGCGGCCCGTATTGCCCAAGACATAGGCTATCCGGTGCTGGTCAAGGCGGCGGCGGGCGGCGGTGGGCGGGGCATGAAAGTCGCTAAAGTAGCGGATGAACTGCCCGACGTCCTCGCCCATTGCCGCAACGAGGCCGCAGCAAGCTTTGGCGATGATGCCGTCTATATCGAGAAATATCTCGACCGCCCGCGTCATATCGAAATCCAACTACTGGGCGACGGCAACGGCAAGGTTCTGCATTTCGGCGAACGAGATTGTTCGATCCAGCGCCGTCATCAAAAGGTCATCGAAGAAGCCCCATCTCCGGCATTGGACGCTGCGACCCGGGCCAATATCGGGCTCCGCGCCGCCCAAGCTGTTGCTAAGATTTGCTATCGCGGTGCCGGAACTATCGAGTTCTTGTATGAGGGCGGCAATTTCCATTTCATTGAGATGAACACGCGGTTGCAAGTCGAGCACCCGGTCAGCGAGATGATCAGCGGCATCGATTTGGTCCGCGAGCAAATCCGGATTGCCGCCGGCAGCCCCCTAAACCTGGAACAATCAGATATCGTGCTCAGCGGCCACGCTATCGAATGCCGGGTCGTCGCTGAGCACCCCGACACGTTCGCACCCTCGCCGGGAAAGGTAACCGAATACCACGCTCCGGGCGGTCTCGGCGTTCGAGTGGATTCGCAACTATACTCCGGATATAACGTACCACCGCACTATGACAGCCTAGTTTCCAAACTAATCGTCCATGCCGACAACCGCGCCGAATGCATCATGCGGTTGAACCGGGCACTAAACGAATATGTGATCGGCGGGATTGAGACCACGATACCTTTGCATCAAAGATTGATAATGGAGCAAGATTTCCTAAACGCCGACTATGATATCCACTGGTTGGAGGCTTTTTTAGAACTATAAGCTCCAATCTGTAGGGGTGCACAAACATCATGGAAATGCTCGAACTGACGCCAGACATGTTGTTGCGCGCATACGCGATTGGCGTGTTTCCAATGGCCGAGGACCGAGACGACCCAGAACTATTCTGGGTCGACCCGCGAATGCGCGGCATAATACCGCTTGACGATTTTCACGTACCGCGCCGGCTTAAGCGTACGTTGCGTAGCGGCCAATTTCACGTCACCTTCGACCATGCCTTTGAGGAGGTCATAGAAGGATGTGCGGAAACCACCGAAACCCGGCCGCGCACCTGGATCAACGACCGCATCGTCACTCTCTACACCTCGCTCTTTCACTTGCGTAACGCACACAGCGTGGAATGCTGGCACGATGGCGAGTTGGTCGGCGGCCTATATGGGGTATCACTGGGTGGAGCGTTCTTCGGCGAGAGCATGTTCAGCCGAAAACGCGACGCCAGCAAGGTCGCCCTAGTCCATCTGATAGCCCGGTTGCGCAGCTGCGGCTTTCTGCTGCTAGATGCGCAGTTCACGACCAATCATCTAAGCCAGTTCGGTGCCCGGGAAATACCCCGCAAGGAATATCGCATCAAACTGGCTAAAGCCCTAAATATCGACGCCCATTTCGATCTGGATACAGTTGCGGAGGACGCGACAACGCTGCTAAAGCGGCTACGCGAACCCAGCCTTTAATCGGCTGAGACAAAACGGCCTGAACCCACTTTTTCAGTTTGAGGTCCTTGCTGGCAACTATTAGCGCTGACATAGCCAAAATGAAGCTTTACGCCAGAATAGTTGCTTCGGAAATTTGTTTCACCAACCTCACAATTCCATTTTTCGGCGCCAGAATCCCCAATTGCCATTATTCTATCCAATGCCGTTTCACGAACTTGTGAAAAAACTCGCTCCAAAGAGCCACCGACATGATGTTCCAAGGGTACGTTGCAGATCTTTGCATCATCGATCAGTTGCGCCATCAACAGTTTCCACGCATGATCAGTGCGAAAAATAGAACACAGCTATCAGTGGGAATAACCGATGCATAGCGCGGATGTCATTGTTGTTGGTGGTGGCAGTTTCGGCGCCGCCGTGGCCTACGGATTAGTAAGGCAAGACGTGGATACTGTCATTCTCGACGGTTCAGACGACTCCTTGCGTGCTGCACGGGGGAATTTCGGGCTCGTTTGGGTGCAATCCAAAGGTATGGGACTTCAGCGATACGCGGATTGGAGCCGCGAGTCAGCTGACCTCTGGACGGATTTTGCCGATGATCTGCAAGGTAGCGCCGGCATTAATGTCAATTACCAGAATGGTGGCGGGCTGAATCTTTTGTTGAGTGAGGAGGAGCGAGATACCTGCCGCCGGAATATCGACATTATGCGGCAACAAGCTGGTGCCGATGGCTACGACGCCGAGATTATCGAGCGTGACGAAATACAAAAATTGGTGCCCGGGCTGCGTATCGGGGACGAAGTAGCCGGTGCCTCGTTTGGTCCGCATGACGGCCATGCTAATCCATTAAGGTTGCTCCGCGCGCTGCACCGCGGGTTCAAGCATCGCGGGGGGCGCTATTTCTCTCGCAACGAAGTTGTGACCATCAAACACGATGGCAAGGCCTTCATCGCGCAAACCGTCGAGGAATCCTTTACGGCTCCCAAAATTGTCATCGCTTGCGGACATGGCATCACCAAGCTGGCGCCGATGGTCGGCCTCAAAGCCCCTATCAGGCCACAACGCGGACAGGTCCTTATCACCGAGCGGATCGAGGCAACCACCGAAATGGCGCTTGGTTCGATTAGACAGACTGACGAAGGAGGCTTCATGTTCGGAAACTCGGAGGAAGAAGTCGGCTTCAACGACGGTACGACCTTGCCAGTGACGGGTAATATAGCGGCGCGCGCAGTAAAAGCTTTTCCGCAGCTTGCCAAGGTTCGCTTGGTACGCAATTGGGGCTGCATCCGGGTCCTGACCCCGGATAAATGCGCAATATACGATGAATCGGAAACCATGCCCGGCGCCTATGTGGCAACCTCGCATAGCGGTGTCACCCTCGCCGCCGTCAACGCGCACCACGTTGCCAACTGGGTTGTAAGCGGAGATACGCCGACAGATTTCGACCACTTTAGCGCCCGGAGGTTCGATGTTCCGGCGGCTGCATGAACCAGACGGACAATCCGTCACGATCGATTTTGACGGTGAGATTCTTAACGCCGGGGCTCAAGAATCGGTTGCGGCTGCGCTTTTGACCGCCGACCCAGGTTACAGCCGAAAGACCCCGGTTAGCGCCGCACCTCGCCTGCCCTTTTGCATGATGGGAGTATGTTTTGACTGCTTGGTTGAGATCGACGGCGTACCCAACCGACAAGCCTGTATGGAAATTGTCGAAGAAGGCATGAAAGTGCGTCGGCAAAACGGCACGAGAAAGCTTGGCTCGTGAGCGAAAAGGTCGATTTCCTCATTATCGGCGGAGGCCCCGCTGGCATGGCCGCCGCCGTCGAAGCGGACGCTCTTGGACTATCGGTTCTACTGTTGGACGAGCAAACAGAACCAGGCGGACAGATCTATCGCAACATCGAATCTATTCACTCTGACACGCTCGATCTATTAGGCGATGACTATCGTCAGGGTGCCGCCCTCGCTAAACGATTCCGTAAATCCAATGCTGCTTATAATCCGGGCGCCACGGTTTGGCGGGTCGATGAGGATGGGACAGTTGCCTACTCTCAAAACGGCAAGGGTGCTACCGCTTCCGGCAATCGGCTTCTTGTGGCTACGGGCGCATTGGAGCGCCCAGCGCCAATTCCCGGTTGGACACTGCCGGGTGTTATGACCGCAGGTGCCGCTCAAGTCATGTTAAAATCCGCCGACATGGTGCCGTCAGGTCGTGTTATTGTAGCAGGTTGCGGGCCCCTCGCCCTTCTAATTACGCAGCAATTGATCGCAACCGGGGCCGATGTAGTTGCCCTAACGGAGACAACCCGTTTTGGCGACTATATTTCAGCGACACCACATCTATTAGGTGCGCTGACCTCTGGCAGTTACCTAAGCAAGGGACGCCAAATGCGGCGTGAAATAAAGCAAGCCGGTGTGCCGATCTATTCGGGTATCTCCGACCTAACTGCGATAGGTGAGGATAAACTTAACGCGGTCGGCTTTACCCGTGACGGCGTCAAAGCTGAAATCGCGGTCGACACATTACTGCTGCATATCGGCGTGGTACCCAATACACAGATCACGCGGCAGGTATTCTGCGAGCATGAATGGTACAAACCGCAGCGCTATTGGCGGCCCGTGCGCGACGAATGGGGTGCAACAACAAAAGACGCAATAGCAGTCGCCGGCGATGGCGGCGGGGTCAACGGTGCTGCTGCTGCCACGCTGCACGGTCGATTAGCGGCTCTGGACGCCGCTTGCCGCCAAGGTCACATCGACATGGGTGAACGCAATCGCTGCGCAGACCCGATCCGCTATGAGCTGGCGAGACATCAGGCAATACGGCCACTGCTCGACGCCCTGTTCCCTCCGCCTCCCGAAATATGTGCACCACCGGAGGACGATACGATCGTCTGCCGCTGCGAGGAAATTAGCGTGGCTGATATCAGAAATGCCGTTGCGCTTGGCGCGATGGGCCCAAACCAACTCAAAGCCTTTACGCGCTGCGGCATGGGGCCTTGCCAAGGCCGAATGTGCGGTTTGACAGTCACAGAACTGGTTGCCCAGGCGCGGGGCGAACCCATTGAAGAAGTCGGCTATTATCGCATCCGTCCGCCAATCAAGCCGGTGACCATGGGTGAACTGGCGGCGATGGCCGACGAATAGTCGGCACAAAATTAAAAAAATGTCTGTTGAATGAGGCCAAAAGCAAATGAGCGCGCTTTTTAATTTGGGTGAATTACTCAACCAGAAAAATGACCCGAACAAGACCGCCCTTATCGATTTAAGCCGGCCGGAAGGCACACGAGAATTCAGCCATGCCGAGATTGATGCGACATCTCGCGCGGTGGCACGCGGACTGACTTCGCGTGACCTGAAGCGCGGCGACCGGGTGGCGATCCTTTCATCCAACCGAGTGGAATTCCTTACGGCTTATCTTGGCACCATGCGCGCCGGCCTGGTTTCCGTGCCGATCAATTACAAATTCCCAGATGAGACAGTCGAGTACATCCTGCGCGATGCGGACATTAAGCTGGTCTTTGCCGACACCGAACGAGCTGCGCGTGTGCCCCCTAACTTCCCCGTCATCACCTTCGGGGAAAATGGACCAGATGCGTTCGACACGCTGTGCGATCCCGGCGAATTCAATTCGGTTCGTCCCGCCAAGGACGAGATCGCCATGTTCCTTTACACCTCCGGCTCAACCGGACGGCCGAAGGGCGTACCCTTAACCCATGCCGGTCATCTCTGGGTCGTTGAAGTGCGGATCGACCCGCCACCAGACGCAGATCACCGCGTACTCGTCGCAGCCCCTCTTTACCACATGAACGGCCTGGCTATGTGCAAGCTTGCCATGGGTGCGCACCTAACCATCGTATTGATGCCGCAATTCACCGCGATCGACTACATCGAAGCGATTGGCCGATATGGCGTTACCTGGTTGACCTCAGTGCCAACTATGTTGGCAATGGTCTCCCGTGAACGCCAGGCCCTGGCCCACACCGACCTGTCCTCGGTCCGAATTGCGCGGATGGGGTCCGCTCCAGTCAGCCAGAAACTTTATGATGATCTGCGAGAGATCTTCCCTAATGCTTTGATCACCAATGGTTACGGTACGACGGAGGGCGGTCCCGCTTGTTACGGCGCACATCCGGACGGAATTCCGCAACCTGGAATGTCAATTGGGTATCCTCGTCCGGACTGCGACGCAAGGCTGATCAATGGTGACGACTTGGATGCCGACCAGGGCGTACTCCAATGCCGCAACCCTTCCGTGATGTTGGGCTATCATAACCTGCCGGAAAAAACTGCTGAGGTGCTGAGTTCGGACGGCTGGTATGACACCGGCGACATCATGCGCCGCGACGAAAATGGCTTTCATTATTTCGTTGGCCGCGCGGACGACATGTTCAACTGCGGCGGTGAAAACATATATCCGGCCGAGGTCGAGAAAATGCTCGAAAAGCATCCCGATATCGAACAAGCTTGCGTCGTCCCGGTACCAGATGAAATCAAAGGGTACAAGCCGTCAGCCTTCATCGTGCCGGCGCAAGGAAAAACCTTGCAAGAGCAGAAGGTAAAAGAATTTGCGTTGGCCAATGGGCCAGCCTATCAACATCCTAGGCAAGTTGAGTTTCTGCCGAGCCTACCCTTGACTGGAACGAACAAAATTGACCGCAAGACCTTGACCGAACGGGCCGCGCAGGCGGCAAGGGAAACAGCCCCATGAGCGACCTTGACCTTGTACTCGACCATACCGGCGTCGCCGTTCAAGACCTCAATGTAGGCCAGAAAAAATACAATCGAATTGGCTTTACCCTGACTGAACGTAGTTTCCATTCAGGCTCGCGCACTCCTGGTGGCCCAGTGGAAAAATGGGGATCCGGCAATCACTGTGCGATGTTCGAGAATGGATATTTGGAGATCATCGGCATCACCGACCCAAACCTCTACAGCTCAACACAGGAATATCTGTCGCGATACGAAGGTCAGCATATTGTTGCCATCGGCAGCGGCGACGCTGAAAAATCCTACCCAATTCTGAGCAGCCGCTTCGACGGCATCACCCCGGCGAACAAGTTACAGCGCGAGGCGCCTTTCGGTCCGAATAACGAAGAAACCCGTTTGGCGGCCTTTCACAACATCCATGTCGACCGAGAATATTTTCCTGAAGCCAAGTTAATATTCATCGACCATCTAACCCCAGAGGTATTGTGGCAATCGCATCTGTTGAGCCACCCTAACGGCGCCGTCTCCTTGGCGGAGGTCGCGCTGTGCGTCGAGGACCTGGATGAGACTTGTGGCCGTCTATCCTTGCTATTCGAACAACAACCCAAGGAGGTCAGGCCCGGCGGAAAGGTCTTCAGCCTTTCGCGTGGTAATGTTTATGTCATCACCGAAACTCGGCTCAAGGAATGGGTCGGTATCACGCCGCCAGCGATGCCCTACGTTGCAGGTTTCGGCGTTGCGGTAAAAGACCTCGACGCGACGCGAAACTTCCTCTCGTCGCAGGATATTGCGACCAGAGATCACCCCTATCCGGCCCTGTGGGTCGCACCGGAAGAAACCTGCGGTCCGATAGTAACCTTCAGCCAAGCCTGATACAGAACAATACGAAAGAGATAAAAGATGCGTGCAGCGGTTATTCACGAACATGGCGGCCCGGACCACCTGGTTTATGAGGCGAATTTTCCTGACCCAGAATGCGGCCCGGGCGATGTCGTGGTGCGCGTCAAGGCCTCGTCATTAAACTATCACGACATCTTCACCCGGCGCGGCATGCCAGGCATCAAGCTCAACATGCCAGTGATTCCCGGCCTGGACGTTGCCGGCGAGATCGCAGAGATAGGCGCCGACGTGTCCGGCTGGTCGGTCGGCGACCGCGTTCTGATCGACCCGCGCAACAGAGTCGAAGGCGGGTTGATGGGCGAAACAACAAATGGCGGCCTAGCGGAGTATTGTCGGGCACCAGCCCATCAACTCGTCCATATGCCGGATGGTGTGACTTTCGAGGAGGCGGCCAGCCTTCCAGTCGCATACGGCACAGCGCATCGCATGATGGTGACTCAAGGCAAAATCAGCGAAGGCGAGCGGTGCCTGGTGCTGGGCGCCAGCGGCGGCGTTGGCACCGGTTGCGTGCTTCTAGCGAAAATGTTCGGCGCTCAAGTTATCGTCTGTGCCAGTACCGAGGATAAAATTGCGCGTCTCAAGGAGTTTGGTGCCGATGACGGCATCAACTATGTCGAGGACCCCTTTGAGAAAGAGGTCTGGAAGCGCTTCACCAAGCCAACCCGGTACAGCTACGATGGCGGCGTTGATATGGTGGTCAACTTCACCGGCGGCAACACCTGGGTACCGTCTTTAAAATGCCTGCGGAAGGGTGGTCGGATGATGACTTGTGGTGCCACCGCCGGCTTCGATCCACAGACCGATATCCGCTATATCTGGACTTTTGAACTGCAGGTCCTCGGTTCCAACAGCTGGGAGCGCGAGGATTTGGAGCAGCTCATGCAGTACATCCAGAATGACAAAATGCACCCGGTGATCGACCGCAGTTTCCCGTTGACCGAGTCCCGAGAAGCGTTGCGCTTGTTGGAGGATCGTGAGGTCTTCGGCAAGGTCGTCGTCTGCCCCTGACCCCCGGAGTCTATGCCCTCATGAGCGAACCACTGAACAAAGAGGAAATCCAGGCACTCCTGGATAATTCCCCATTCATTTCCTTTATGAATTTAAAGGTCGAATCGCTGGATCCAGATACAGATACAATTGTCATGCGCATGCCAATGCGCCCCGAGTTCGAACGGCGCGCCGGCACTGGCCAATGGCATGGCGGTCCGATCGCTTCGCTAATAGACACGGTAGGTGACTATGCCGTTGTCATGAAAGTCGGCGCGGGCGTGCCGACGGTGAATTTTCGCACTGACTATCTACGCCCGGGGGTCAACACTGACCTGATCGCCACAGCGCAGGTCCGCCGAGCCGGGCGATCGATCGCCGTCGTGGATATCGACGTTCATGATGAGAGCGGAAAGCTGCTAGCAGTCGGCCGCGGTACCTACGTTCCGCAAGCTGGTTAGCGTTCCTTCGCGGGTTCCGAATTAGTACTCCGTTTGCACTCTAGCACCCAGACGTCATAGACCGGATGTTCCAAAGCGGAGAGCGCCGGGCTGGAGGAGAACATCCAGCCCGTGAACAACTCGGTTACCGGTTCGCCCGGCCGCTTCTCAATGATTCTGAGTAAAACGGCCGATTCAGGTGGCTCTTCCGGCGGCCGCCGGTCACAGCTTATAACTGTAATCTCCAGCGTTCCGAACTGAACCTTAGCCCCCTGCGGAGCTTGAAAGGTCGACACCCGAGCGGTCACCTTATCTAACCCCTGCATGATTACCAAATCGCCCGGGAACGCTTCGGCGCGATGGGCGGCGAGTAGCAGACAAAGTATGGCAGCGAATGACTTATTCATGAAGTCATATTGTAGCGACATTAGGTGGCAACTTAGCGGCAAATGGGCCTAAGTGGTGGCGTATCAACTACCAGTATCCGTTACGAGGAAAATGACCTTACGAAGTGATCCCTGCGGCTCAAATTCGTGCCGCGGGACCTTGCCGACCGGCGCACCGGTCAGAAGCACGTCTGTACCATTAGTTACGCCGTCAATGCGGTTATAGCGGTCCTCAAGTGCATATTCTTGCGCCGAGCCAGTGCGGGCATCGCCTGTCAGGAAAACTAAAAAGAACATCTGTGCTAACAGCAAGACGGCCGCACCAACAAGAATGTGAACCGTATCTTGGCTCATTGGCAAGCGGCGCCTATTCCGGCTTCCACGCTTCGTAATCTCCGGTAGCGCTCGCGCGTTGTCCGCTCCGCAAGGTGTGTCCAGCCGGACGATAGGCTTCGGGCGTTCCGGTCAGATTAGGGGAGTGCGGTTTCTGCCAATTGCGCCGGCGACTCCCATCTGGGATGTCATCGATAGTATAGTGCAGCCAGGCATTCCATTCCGGCGGCACCTTGCTCGCCTCTTCATCACCGTCATAAATGACCCACCGTTTACGACGACCGTTTGGAGCCATTTTGCGGTCTTGATAGTACTGGTTGCCAAACTCGTCAGTGCCGACGGCTTCGCCCCTCAACTTGGTAATCAAGCGGGTAATAGCAGTCGTCATAATAGTTAACTCTCCTCCTGCGCCGCTTGGAGCAGCGGGAATATGACACCTAGCGCTTTCACCGTCTAGTCTCTCCAAAGCCTAGCCTCTTTCGATGAGCAATACCCTGGGATTCTGGCATTTTCAATAATTCCGAGCCGAATAGGATTATTCGGTGATCATTTAATGCGGCGGAATTTTACAATATTTACCCATCGCGGTGTAAATAACCACAAAATGTATTGCAATACTCAACAGATTGTGGCGGAATAGAGATTGTTCCATATATATGGTGCACCGAGTTGAGAGAAACCTCTCAATTGGTCAGTATTAGAGAATGGAACAGGGTAGAAGAGGTCGTTAGGAAACAAAATGATTTGTGATGACCTGCCCAAAAGAATGCATAAATAAAGACAAGGCCGGGGAAGAGCATAAATGCGCATCGAACGCCGATTCACTGTTGAAGGGCAGTCCGCTTACACCGGAATTGAGTTCCGGAAGACAACCAGTGAGATTCGCAATCCCGATGGCTCCGTCGTGTTCCACCAGAAAGATATCGACGTTCCAGCAAATTGGAGCCAGGTCGCTTGCGACGTGCTAGCGCAGAAATACTTCCGCAAAGCTGGCGTTCCTAAGCGGCTAACAAAGGTAGAAGAGAACTGTATCCCCTCCTGGCTGTGGCGCAGCATCCCTGATGAAGGTGCGCTGGCCAAACTGTCCGAAGACGAACGCTATGGCGGTGAGGTGAGCAGCATGCAGGTCTTCGACCGCATCGCTGGGACCTGGACTTATTGGGGATGGAAAGGTGGTTATTTCGACGGCGAAACCGATGCCCAGGCTTATTTCGACGAGATGCGGCACATGCTGGCGCGCCAGGTAGCCGCCCCAAACTCACCGCAGTGGTTCAACACAGGCTTGCATTGGGCCTACGGCATCGACGGTCCAGCGCAGGGCCATCATTTTGTCGATTTCGAGACAGGTGAGCTGACACGCGCCAAGTCGGCCTATGAGCACCCGCAGCCACATGCTTGCTTCATACAGTCGGTTGATGACGATCTCGTCAATGACGGCGGCATCATGGATCTTTGGGTCCGGGAAGCCCGCCTGTTCAAATTCGGCTCTGGCACCGGCAGCAACTTCTCCAGCATTCGTGCCGAGGGTGAACCCCTGTCCGGCGGTGGAAAATCTTCCGGCCTGATGAGTTTCCTAAAGATCGGAGACCGAGCAGCCGGCGCAATAAAATCTGGCGGCACTACACGACGTGCTGCCAAAATGGTCATCGTCGATATCGACCATCCCGATATCGAGACCTACATAAACTGGAAAATGATCGAAGAGCACAAGGTCGCAGCCTTGGTGACCGGCTCGCGCATCAACAATCGCTGGCTCGGCGCAGTCATGGACGCGTGCCAGGAGGGAGAGGGAGACACACGCTTCAACCCAAAGAAGAATGCAGTCCTGAAGAAAGCGATTCTCGCTGCGCGCAAGCACGAGGTGTCAGAAAACTACATCCAACGGATCATCCAGTTTGCGAGGCAGGGGTACACCACGGTTGAATTCGAGACCTACGACACCGACTGGGATTCAGATGCTTATCTGACGATGTCCGGCCAGAATTCCAACAACTCAGTGCGTGTCACCAACGAATTTCTGACCGCGGTCCACGAAGACAAGGACTGGGACCTAGTCAACCGCAAAAACGGGAAAGTGGCAAAGACTGTGCGCGCCCGTGAACTGTGGGACCAGGTTTCCTACGCCGCNTGGTCCTCAGCTGACCCTGGTNTGCAGTTCGACACCACGATTAACGANTGGCACACCTGTCCTAATTCCGGGCGTATCAACGCGTCGAATCCNTGCTCGGAGTATATGTTCCTAGACGACACGGCATGTAANTTGGCGTCGCTCAATCTGATGGCATTTCAGAGCCCGGAAAACGGCATTGATATCTCGATGTTCGAGCACGCGGTTCGGCTGTGGACGATCACCCTGGAGATCGCCGTTTTAATGGCGCAGTTCCCCTCCAAGGAGATAGCGCAACGCTCTTATGACTACCGCACCCTGGGCCTTGGCTACGCTAACATCGGCGGCCTGCTGATGGGCTCCGGCCTGCCCTATGACAGCGAACAGGGCCGAGCGCTTTGCGGCGCTATCACCGCGCTGATGACCGGCATAGCTTATGCGACCTCGGCAGAGATGGCCGAAGAACTCGGTACCTTTCCGGAATATGACCGCAATGCTGATCCTATGCTGCGCGTCATTCGTAATCATCGGCGGGCAGCTCATGGCCACAGCTCGGGCTATGAAAATTTGAGTATGACCCCGACACCGCTCGATCACACGGTATGCCCCGATGCAGCTCTCATCGAAGCAGCGAGGCGTTCGTGGGACCTTGCCCTGGAGTTGGGAGAGAAATTCGGTTTCCGCAACGCCCAGACCACGGTGGTAGCTCCGACGGGCACTATCGGTCTGATCATGGATTGCGACACCACGGGGATCGAGCCAGATTTTGCGCTGGTCAAGTTCAAAAAGCTCGCCGGCGGCGGATATTTTAAGATCATCAACCGCACCGTTCCTGACGCATTACGCACGCTAGGCTATGACGAGCACAAAATCGAAGACATCGTTTCCTATGCGGTAGGGTTTGGTACCCTCGCGGAGGCTCCCGCAATCAACCATGAGAGCTTGGCTGCGAAAGGCTTCACGACTGATACGATCCAGGCTATCGAGGGCACGCTTGCCGGTGCTTTCGATATTAAATTCGCGTTCAACAAATGGACTGTCGGCGAAAAATTTTGCACGGAAACGCTTGGTTTTGAACTGGAACAGCTCGACGACCCAAGCTTTGATATGCTGAGCGCACTTGGTTTCAGCCAAGCTGACATCGATGCGGCGAACACGCATTGTTGTGGCACCATGACCCTAGAAGGCGCACCACATCTCAAAAACGAGCATCTACCAGTCTTCGATTGCGCTAACCCCTGCGGTCGGATCGGCAAGCGCTACCTCTCCGCGGAAAGCCACATTCGGATGCTGGCCGCGGCGCAGCCTTTTATTACGGGCGCAATCTCAAAGACCATCAATATGCCTAATGACGCCACAGTGGAGGACTGCAAGGATGCTTACGAGCTCTCCTGGCGCCTGTGCCTGAAAGCGAACGCGTTGTACCGAGACGGCTCGAAACTAAGCCAACCCCTGCAGGCGGCGCTTATAGATGACGAAGGAGAGCTGGCGCAAGAGGTTGCAGACGCACCGCGCGCCATCGCTGCAGAACGCATTGTTGAGCGCATCGTCGAACGTGCAATCAGTGAACGCCGCCGCCTGCCAAACCGTCGCAAGGGCTACACCCAGAAAGCGATTGTTGGCGGTCACAAGGTCTATCTGCGCACCGGCGAATATGAAGACGGCAAGCTGGGTGAAATTTTCATCGACATGCACAAGG
The DNA here is from genome assembly GCA_002717185.1 of Rhodospirillaceae bacterium. The sequence goes on along the minus strand of PBDC01000021.1, from coordinate 14,770 downwards.
AAGGGGCAGCCTTTCGATCATTGATGAATAATTTCGCCATCGCCATTTCCATCGGCCTTCAATATGGTGTGCCACTAGAGGAATATGTCGAGGCTTTTACCTTCACCCGCTTCGAACCGTCAGGCATGGTGGAAGGTAACGATGCTATCAAGATGGCGACCTCGGTACTCGACTACCTCTTCCGCGAAGTCGCGGTTAGCTATCTCGGCCGCAATGACCTATCGCATGCCCAACCCGACGATATCCTGCCAGACAGCCTGGGCGAAGGTGAAAAAGAAGGCGAACTGCCCAGCGATTCAGCGCGAACTATTGCGGCGATACAAAAGGTCGCAAGCACTGGCTTCGTTCGTTCCTCCAACCTAATGGTGATTACCGGCGGCGCAAAAGGAAATGGGGCCACGCCAGCGGAGACGATGGGTGGCCTGCAGACCAGAGGTGTCGAGCAAGCAGCTTCCGCGGTCACCGTCAGCGAAGCTGTCGTCTCAGAAGTGGACGGAGCACTGGAACGCGTGCGCGAGGCGCGGGCGAAAGGATATGAGGGCGATGCCTGCGGCGAATGCGGCAACTTTACTCTAGTGCGCAACGGTACTTGCATGAAGTGCGTCACCTGCGGCGCCACGAGCGGTTGTTCGTGAAGCGATAAGATTGGATTTTTAGAGCTCCCTGTGACCTTGGGGGTCGGCGTCACGCCACCCCCATTTTTTTCTTTAGGACACCAGGCAGATTGTGCGATCGCGCGGGAAAAGAGCTCGCAATTCCGACTTTTCTTACAATCCTACCCCGAGATCTCGCCAATCCGATTTAGTTTCAGAGTTAGATCGACGATTTCCGGGCCTCACGCCAGCGATTACCCCGCAGACGTAGCTGTTCGAAAGAGCAGTATTCTGTATGTAGGTGGCTCGCTTAAAGATACGAGGCAGTATCCATAAGGTTCACCTTATTGCGCAGGTAGTATGGCACGTTGGCTAACTAGCGCACCAAATAGTCAAACGCCGTGCGGAACTCTGCCGCTGCCGTTCTAACAACTGCATCGGACAAGTTTTCCGGGGGCCCCACCTGTAGAAGTAAGTTCCTCCTCCTCCCGTTATTTCGTGGCCGAACGCACTGGCAACTGTCGCCAGTTAGGCGCTATAACGGTTCATCTGCTCCTGCATCTTGTTGGTTTTCTGTCCGACCCGGTGCGAAGTGCGTGCAGAGAGCCCGCGAATTCAAATGCAAACCGTCCTCCTTGCGTAGTAAGGCCACGACCTTGGCCATCCGCTCCAGCGACACTAGTAAAGGATTTGGCATTCTTCATTTTCAGGCCAAAAATGTCATTACTTTCAATGTGCACGGCAAAACCCTAGGCTAAAATTCATACTCGGCTGCGCGGACTTATAAGGAGGAAGCAGTCCGTTTAAGTATGGCTCTCCGACAGTTTTAGCTCATACGCCCACCAGTCCATAATCTCTAACAGACAAATTTCGTTGTCGACTAATTGCACTTTGGGTCGGTTTCTTACCAACTAATTGAATACCATCTCTTGCGTCTTATGCGCATCGATATAGTCCCAATCATAGACGACACCGAGGCCTGGACCATCCGGCACCGGCAAACAACCATCACCAGGCAGGTCATCCGGCTGGTCAGAATATCCACACATATAGACCGGCGCGACCATGTTCGGCATACCCGGTCCAATTAGGGCCATCTCATAGAGATGGGTATTACGGATCGCCGACATACACAGCCGGTGCGCTGGCCCAACCGCATGGATCTGCACGTCAAGCCCCAGTGCCTCGCAGAAATGTGCAATTTTCATAACGCCTGTAATGCCCATATCGTATTCAGGATCCGCATGGATCATGTCGCAGCCGCCGGCCAGCAGGAAGGCGGCCTTTTGCTCCAACCCGCGGACATGCTCGCTAACCAGCAGCGGCGTTTGCAATTTTTCGCGGAGGCGTTGATGACCATATGGTGAAACCGAAGAATCCTTATACGGGTCCTCATACCAGAAACAGCCAACCTCGTCGCAAACTCGGCCCAGCATCAGCGCGTCGTTCCAGGTATCGAGCATGCACGCGGGATCGATCATCAACTTCATCTCATCACCAATTCGCGCCCGCACACCACGCAGGTTGAGAATCTCCCGAGACAGCTCGCCATTTAACCAGCCATGGATCTTGAAACCGTGAAAACCGGCCTCCTTGCACTGTTCGGCGTAGTCAGCGAAAGCTTCCGGCGTATCCAGGCCACCGGGGCTCTCCTGGCCGCAATAGCTACTGGCATAGGTGGGCAGGCGGTCCCGGAATCCGCCTAACATCGCCTTGACCGAAACACCGCGCAGCTTTCCACACAGATCCCACAAGGCAATGTCGAGCGGACCATGGCCCATGTGGTCGTAGGCGCGGACTTCGCGTTTCAGATCGTCGTAAATCTGCTCCCGGTTCTCCGGGTCGCGTCCGACCATCAGGGGCGCCAACATGCCAGCCTGGGCTAGGGTGGAGGGTGTGCCAACCCAACTCACGACGTATTCACCACGGGCGCCATCATCGGTATCGATCGCCACTGCGAAGCGTTTTGCCTTAAAGCGCTGCCCCAGCACATAGGCCATGTTCCCGACGCCGGCTGTGGCCGTTTCCAACCCGATATTCTCAGCTGTGAACGCAAATTCGGTCAGCGTGACCCTAGTGATTTCTGCCATAATGCGGCGTCCCTTAGTTGCATCGGCACCATACAGCGCTCCTGCCTGGTGCCGTAGGCTAAGAACCGATCCCGTCAAACATCATGGCACAAAAGGATTGCGCCAACTCATCAATCGATTTTTTTTTCTTAGGGTCGTACCATTGCATGCTCCAGTTCACCGAACCCAATAAGAATAAACGGACGAGGCTCAGGTCGGCCGATGCGGAAATTTCACCGGCCTCTTGAGCCGCGTGGAAAATATCGTTCCAAAACGCCGCATAGCGCTTCCTCAGAAGGCGATTGCGATCCTGTGCCTTGCGGGAAACCTGGGCAAAAATAGCGATGTTGGCCGATGTATAGGCGCTGTACTGCAACAGAGTGTACATATGCATCTTGACGGCCACCTCTAGCCTACTCCGGTGACTAGCTTGTGATGGCAACTCGCCCACCGCCTGTTCGACGGCCTCAGATACGGCACGAATGCCGATTTCCATCACTTCATCGAGAATTTCCTCCTTAGAGGCGAAGTAATAATAGATGCTGCCGGCATCAATACGTGCACGCTTAGCTATCTGCCGAAGTGTAGTAGCGGTATAGCCTTGATCACCAAACAGGATCGCCGCCGCATCCAAAATCCGCTTCCGAGTGGCTTCCGATTTTCGGATCTGGACGCTCTTGTCGCTGGAACTGCGAGCGGGATTTCTAGTTTTCAACACAACANTCTCNTAGCCTTGACATGCAACCTTGTCAAATTTACGTTNCATCCAACGTTTGTTGGAAAATAAAGCAATTTAGGGAGANTNTCTATGGCGAAAAAACCGATCTCCGCCGACTCGCACATCACNGAACCACCNAATTGCTATAAAGATTATATCGANCCTAAATATCGCGACGATGCTCCCGGCATCGTCANNGACGAACGCTTGGGGGATATTTATGTGATACCNGGTCTCGACATACCAATCCCGCTTAGCCTCGTGGCAGCNGCAGGCAAAGACCCCTCGGAACTGAGTACGCGCGGCGGCGTGTTCGAAGAATTACACCGAGGTGGCTGGGATCCCAAAGCACGCAAAGCAGATCAGGATCGTGACGGCGTAATAGCAGAGATCATCTACCCATCGGTTGGCATGATGTTGTGTAATCACCCAGACTTCGAATACAAGCGCGCCTGTTTCGATGCATATAACCTCTGGCTGCAGGAATTCTGTGGTGGACTGCCGAATCGGCTATTCGGCATGCCACAGATCGCCATGGCATCGCCAGAGGAAGGTATAAAGGAAGTCCGTAAGGCCAAGGAAATGGGCTTCAAGGGTGTCATGTTGGTCGGCGTGCCTGGCCATGAGGACTATCACCATCCCGACTATGACCCGTTTTACGAGGCGGTGGTCGATATGGAGATGCCGCTTTCTTTCCACATCCTTACGACGCGCAAAGACTCGCTCAAAGATTTCCGCGGCCCCAAGATCAATAGCTTCTTAACGATCATCCGCGGCAATCAGGACATTATCGGCACCTTCATATTCGGCGGGGTGTTCGAGCGCCATCCCAATCTTAAACTTGTCTGCGTGGAGGCAGATGCGGGCTGGGCGCCCCATTACATGTACCGCATGGATCACGCTTACAAGCGGCACCGCTACTGGATGAAATGTGACGAGTTGGAGCGGTTGCCGAGTGAGTATTTTCGTGAGAACGTTTTTATGACCTTCCAAGATGACTGGTCCGCCTTCCAACTTAAGGACCATATGAATATCGATCGGCTGATGTGGGCGAACGACTTCCCTCACAGCGACGCGACCTGGCCTTGGAGCCAGGAAATGCTCGCCCAGCACGCCGCCAACCTTAATGCAGCGGAACGCGACCGTATCCTGCACGACAATGTCGCCGAACTTTATGGCTTGCAGGTCGCGTGACGTATTATCGCCTCGGAATTTAGCGGAAGGCCTCCCGACATTCATAGGAACGAACCATGAGTAATTCCGACACCACCTCACCCGATTACGAAGTTATCGTTATCGGTGCCGGCGTTGCCGGTATCTACCAAATTAAACGGCTAGCCGATCTCGGCGTGCACGCTACCGTTCTGGAAGCCGACAGCGGTCTGGGCGGCACTTGGTACAATAACCGATACCCAGGTGCCCGTTTCGACTCGGAAAGCTATACCTATGGCTACTCCTTCTCCAAACAGTTACTGGAAGAATGGTATTGGAAGGAAGCGTTCTCAGGTCAGCCGGAGAATCTGCGTTACCTCAACCATGTCGCGGACAAGTTCGACCTGCGCCAATACATGCAGTTCAACTGCCGAGTTGACGCGGCCCATTGGGACGAAGAGAAAACCCTTTGGCGTCTCTCGGTTTGTGACGGCCGCGTACTGACTTGTCGCTTTGTCATCATGGCGCTTGGACTTTTGTCCATCCCAACCCTGCCCCGCTTAGAAGGCATGTCCGATTTCAAGGGCCGGTCCTTCCACACCTTCGACTGGCCGCACAAACCGTTGGACCTTTCTGACAAAAAGGTCGGAATTATCGGCACAGGTGCCACAGCGATCCAAGTCATTGGCGAGATTGCCGACAAAGTCGGGGACTTAACCGTCTTCCAGCGTCGGCCAAACTGGTGTGCGCCGCTAAACAATTATGAGATCGACGACGCAGAGATGGACAGGATCCATAGCCGCTATGACGACATCTTCGAGATTTGCCTTCGCACTCCGGGCGGTTTTGAACATGAACCGGACAGGCGTGGATTCTTCGAGGTACCGCGCGAGGAACGGGTAGCGATGTGGGACCAGCTTTACGACGAGCCGGGTTTTGGCATTTGGTTGCAGAACTTCCGCGAGATCTTCACCGATGAGGACGCCAACGCAGAGTTTTCAGAATATATCGCTGATCGCATCCGAAAGCGTGTAACAGACCCAGAAACCGCCGAAAAGCTTATTCCGCGCGATCATGGGTTTGGCGTGCAACGCGTGCCACTTGAGACCAACTATCTTGAGGCCTACAACCAGACCAACGTACACTTAGTCGACCTTAGCGACGCGCCGCTGGATCGGGTGACGGAGACCGGACTGCGCACGACAGACGCTGAGTATGACTTCGACATAATTATCTACGCAACCGGGTTCGACGCCATGACCGGAGCACACGATCGTATCGATATCCGCGGCGTTAACGGCCAGAAATTGCGGGACAAATGGCGAGACCGGATCTCGACCTGTCTCGGCGTGTTTATCCATGGTTATCCTAATCTAATGATGCCAAATGGACCGCAAAGCGGTTCAGCCTCGACAAACTATCCACGCGGCATCGAGACTGGGGTGAACTGGTGTATGGATTTCCTCGAACATGTCTGGGCGCATGGTCATAACAGGATCGAGGTCACCGCGCCGGAAGAGGAACGTTGGACCAAGCATGTGGAGCAGATGTACGAGGTCATGCTAATGCGCAAGGCCAAATCCTGGTTCACCGGCTATAACTCAAATGTCGAAGGCCACGAAGAAGGTACGATCCGATATCTCGTCTACAACGGCGGCATGCCGAAATATCGCAAGGCGCTGAACGATGTAGCCGATGCCGGCTACAAGGGCTTCACCTTCGGCGGTGATCATAAGGCCGCGGCCGACGGAGCGTCAGCGTCCGTCGCGTAGAAACTAAACTGACAGCGGTAGACCTATAGTAACCCTAGACCTGAAGCGGTCCACCTGTACGATAAATCAATTTAAACTTAGATCGTGTTGGAACAATCATTACCATTGAACATTCGAGCATAAACGTCACGATGAACTACATTCAAGACGAGTTCGAACCTAATGCGCTCGCGTTGCTAGCGTTTGGTCTTACTGGGCTGGCCTGTGCATCATGAGACAGTAACAACAACTGCAACTCGATAGTACAACGCCTCCCTTACGCCAGCGCCATCTGTTCGAGCGCAGCGCGGCCGAGCAAACCATCGGGACTAGCAAACGTCTCCAAGATTTCAAAATGGTTATAACCATCACCGATTAGGCTAATACACGGTGCTCCGTGGTCGGCCAGAGCCGCGCCGAAGTCGCGGGTCTGACGTTGGAACTCCGGGGATTCTAGGCTCCCATGAGTGAGAACGACAGGCGTCTTGATGCAAGCCAAATGGCGCATCGGGCTCAGCGCCTCCATGCTCTCTTTGGTAAAAGCGACATAGGAGTTTCGGGCCGAAAGGCTGACCGGCTCCAGGTCGTACATGCCGCTGCACAATAAAGCACCCTTGATCGCATCTTCTGAGACCCCATACGCGGTCCATTCAGACGTCAGCGCAACACCGGCCATATGAGCGCCTGAGGAATGAGCGGAAACGTAGAGTCGGTCGCGATCCCCACCGATTTTTTCGGCATTAAACCATGTCCATGCAATCGCGCGGCAAATCTGGTCCGCGATTGGGAACAGGTCGCCGTTTCGGTCCTGCACCCAGTCAAAATCTAGGACTACGAATATCGCTCCTGCCGAGACAAAGAGGTCCGCGGGAAAGGCGTAGTCCACTGCCCGCCCCGACCGCCAGGCACCGCCATGAACGAAGAGGTTGATGGGTGCTCCAACGTTACCGCCGCTGAACACATCGAGTGCCTCATTACGGGCCGTGCCATAAGCGTAACGCTTCGGAACCCCGAGTTTATGACGAACGGCTTCGCTATTGCTGGCATAACGGCCCAGCACCTGCTCACGGTTCACCGCATAAGCCGCTTGGTTATAGGCCGTGTCTAGCTCAGCCTTAGTCAAACTCTGCCAGTCCTCATAAACATTCGGTTGCCCCATCGACACACCAGGCCCTTCTTTTCATGTTCTATCCACGTGGCGTCCATATAATACATCGCACTCACTAATACGCGTACATTCGCCGCCACACGTTAAAGCATTTGGAGACTCGCATATGGTCGGAAAGATCGAAACGCGGTTGCAAAATTTGGGAATCGAACTGCCGGAAGCGGCAGCGCCAGTGGCCAATTACGTGCCCTACGTTATTGACAGAAGGCAGCTCTGGGTTGCGGGTCAGGTTCCGTTTTGGAATGGCACAATTAAATATACCGGTGTCGTCGGCGAAACCGTCTCGATCGAAGATGCGGTCGACGCAGCACGCATCTGCGCCCTCAATATCCTTGCGCAAACCAAGGCAGCGTTGGGGGACCTCGATCGTATCGTCCGGATCATCAAACTCGGCGGATTCGTAAATGGTGCACCCGGTTTCGCCGACCAGCCGACGGTCATTAACGGCGCCTCCGACTTATTGGTCGAGGTACTAGGTAGCAAAGGGCTACACGCCCGCTCCGCCGTCGGTGCCGGCGGATTACCACTGAATACCCCGGTTGAAATCGACGCAGTAATCGCGATAGCCTAACCGCCTCAGTTCACCTGTTTTTTCTTGCCCTCCCAATAGGGCTGGCGCAAGTCTGTCTTAAGTATTTTGCCCGCGCCAGATAGTGGCATAGGTTCATACCGGAAGCTTACACTTTTGGGGCATTTGAAGCCGGCAATCTGTTCATGACAATGTGCGATAATCGCCGCCTCCTCAATCTTTTCTCCATCGCGAAGACGGACGATTGCATGCACCGCCTCGCCCCACTTCTCATCAGGAATACCGATCGCTGCAGCTTCAACGACCGCGGGGATCTCGTGTAATACGTCCTCGACCTCCGCCGAATAGATATTCTCACCGCCAGAAATGATCATGTCTTTCATGCGGTCAACGATATAGAGAAAACCATCCTCATCCATATAGGCTCCATCGCCCGATCTCATCCAACCGTCGCGAATTGCCTCCGCTGTCAAGTCCGGCCTTTTCCAGTATCCCAGCATGATGTTCGGGCCACGGACGCAGACCTCGCCGACCTCACCCCGAGGCACCTCATTCCCCTCCTTGTCGCAGATCATTATTTCAACACCGAGCGCTGCCCTCCCGACGGATTTGTAACGGCCTGCATTCGGCCCCTCGAAAACATGGTACTCGGGTCCGCAATGACTTGAGAGCGGCGCGCATTCTGTCTGCCCATAGGCGTGGGTGAAGCCGCAGTTCGGGATTATTTCCATGGCACGGCGAATCACCGCCTCTGGCATAGGCGACGCGCCATAAGCAACAGAATCTAACGAGGATAGGTCGTATTTTTCGATATCGGGGTGGTTAATCAGCGCATTCATCATCGTTGGAACAAACAGGCCGTGGCTTACCTTATACTCCTCAATTGCCTTGAGACTATCCTCAGGAGCAAAGGCGGGAATAAAGATATGCACGCCGGTCACCATCGTGACGCCGAACACAGCCAGCCCGTCGGCAATATGAAACATAGGAGCTGCGTGCAGCCAGTGTATTCCGGGCTGGAAACTCATTCCACCGATCACGTTGTAGCTGTTGCAGATCAGGTTGGCATGGCTCAGCATTACGCCTTTTGAGCGGCCCGTTGTCCCACCGGTATAAAAAAGGCCAGCCAAATCGTCACCACCGCGCAACGCATCCAGTGCCGGTTCCGAAGCCGCCAGGATGTCTTCATATCCAAGCATACCCTCTGGCACAGGCCCGTCGCCGATGTAGACGACTTCTCGAACCGTCTCGAGCTGCCCTTCAAGGGTTTCAAGAATGTCCAGGAAATTGTTGTCGATAAAGAGGATCTCGGTGCCCGAATCATTCAGCCAGAATGCCACTTCTGGTGCAGCCAGACGAATATTAATGGGAACAAATACCCCACCAGCCCATGGAACTGCGTAGAAATACTCGAAATATCTGTCGCTGTTGAGAGCGAGTACCGCAACCCGCTCCCCATTGGCTATACCCAATTTTTGCAAGGCTCCAGCCAACTTCGCGACCCGGCCACCGCATTCGTTCCACGTGCGTACGCGTCCGGCGCAAATTGTCGCCGTATTGCGGCCCTCCAGCTGCATTGTCCGTTTCAAGGCTTGCGTCAGATACATGCTATTTCCTCGGTTCCCCAATCCCGAGGTAGCAATCTACCAAACTATCGACCTACTTTGCAGCGACGTTTAGACGGCGCGGGAAGATAGGCAACGTAACGGTTTCGCTCCCAATGACATCGGGTGTAAGCAACAAGCCTCCCCTGATTAGGTCACTTTACTGGGCAATCACCAATCCAAACGCTGGCAAAATACCGGCACCAGTCCACGACGCAAACCAACTCAGTGGACGTCGATGCCGACGACAACCTAATCTAGCGCCACTTTAATCGAGCTCATCAGAGGATATTTCATGGCCATCCGAAAAATTGCACGCATGGGCCACCAGATATTGCGCGAGGTATCCGAACCTATACCCGATCCCACCACGCCAGAAATTGCGGCCCTGGCGCAAGATCTGATCGACACCTGCGAGGATATCAGCGGTAACGGGATCGCTGCGCCGCAAATTTACGAACCCGTCCGCATGTTTGTCTTCCGCGTCCGCCAAGGCGTAATGCCCAAAGGTGCCGTGATGAAGGAAATTCCGTGGACGGTCGTGATCAACCCGACCCTCACCTTCCTTTCCAAGGACACGAAGCTTTATTGGGAGCGCTGTCTTTCTCTGCCCGGGCTATATGGCCGGGTCCGGCGTAACACACAACTGCGCATGGAAGCCTGCGGGCTAGATGGCACGAAATACAACATGAGGACATCGTTCTTCCTAGCCCGACTGTTGCAACACGAATACGACCATCTCGACGGCATGCTTTACCCGATGAGAATCGAGGATATGAGTACCTTCGGATTCGTTTCGGAGTTAGGTCCGGCATCATATCCCACCTTCCCCTTTGATCCCGAAGATTTCGTCGACCCAGAATGGGCATAGTAAATCCGCATTTCTTGAATTTAATATAACGTTTTCGTCGTCGCCCTCTTGCCCTCCCAGCCGTGCCGACTAGTCTTTAACAAAGAAACGAGAGGAACCGCTTATGCCGGACGGGCGTGAGCCAATCGCTGTCAAGGTCCAAGAGAATATCGGTGCTATTGCGCCATCCGAGTGGGATGCCTGCGCCGGTATCGATAATCCGTTCGTTAGGCACACATTCCTGCGCGCGTTGGAAGATAGCGGCTCGGTCGGCAAGGAGAGCGGCTGGCTGCCGCAACATCTGACCATCGAAGACGAGACAGGGCAGCTGCTTGGTGCCGTTCCGATGTATCTCAAAAACCATTCGCAAGGCGAGTATGTGTTCGACTGGGGCTGGGCGGACGCCTACGAACGGGCGGGCGGTCGATATTATCCGAAGCTCCAGGCTTCGATACCGTTCTCACCAGTTGCCGGCCCACGCCTATTAGTCCGGCGCGGCGACATGGCTACGACTATTCAGTCTGCCCTCGTAGCAGGCCTGATCGAAGTCGCCAAACAGTACGGTGTGTCATCGCTGCACGTAACCTTTGCCGAAGAATCCGATGCGTCTTTTCTCGAATCGTCCGGATTCCTGATCCGGCACGGCCATCAGTTCCATTGGAAAAATGCAGGCTACGAAACCTTCGACGATTTTCTCGGCAACCTATCAAGTCGCAAGCGTAAAAATATCCGCAAGGAACGCCGCAAGGTCGATGAGGCTGGCATCCGCGTGCAAACCTTAAACGGTCCGGATATAAAGGCTAGCCATTGGGACGAATTCCATCGCTTTTATGTCAATACCTATGATCGGAAATGGGGCTATCCCTATCTAACACGCGACTTTTTTGCGATGCTTGGCGAAGAAATGGCGGACCAGGTGGCACTAGTACGCGCCGATATCGACGACCTGGCAATAGCCGGAGCTCTAAATCTTGTCGGTACTGACGCTCTATACGGCCGCAACTGGGGTTGTGCAGGACGCTACAAATTCCTGCATTTCGAAGCCTGTTACTATCGGGCGATCGACTTCGCCATCGAAAGGGGCCTAACGACCGTCGAGGCAGGCACGCAAGGTCCCCATAAGATCCAGCGTGGTTACCTGCCTCAACGCACCTATAGCGCTCATTGGATCCGCGATCAGGGGTTCCGCGATGCTGTCGCGGACTATCTTGAGCGGGAGCGACACGCAGAAGCCGGCGAATCCGACTTCTTGAGCGAACTATCTCCTTTCCGCCGCACCGAAAACGACTAAATCCTTGCGCATTTTATTACACAATCATCAGTAGCGTGATCACCTTCACAACACGGCGGATGGCGGCGATGCATAAATGAGCCTTCATCGCAGCACCAGCATCCGACACACATTCGCGAAACCGTCAGTCTTTTTTTCCTGGTTCCAACAAATTAAACGCCAAACTTTCGACGGTCTAAAGGATACCGGGCAGTGTTGAAATGGCGTCGTTGGCAACGAATAATCCAAACGGGTATGCCGCATGCAGATAAGGAATTAACGCCTAAAGCCAGCCTCCAGATTCCTTGTTCCCTAAGTCGCCCAGTCAACTCTCAATCAGTGCTGGCTCTTTCTTTTTGCTCCCCGGCTTCTTTGGCTTGGCATCGCCAACCGGCTTCGATGGGTTGAGTTCGAACGCTAGCTTGCCGTCCTGCAGCACGACACGCACGTTTCCACCTTTCGAAAGCTCGCCGAACAGAAGTTCTTCAGCAAGCGGTTTCTTAATATTTTCCTGGATGACCCGTGACAACGGGCGCGCGCCGAACTTCGGATCGTATCCCTTGTCGGCAACCCAATCGAGCGCTTCCGCATCCAGCTCAATTGTCACATTTCGGTCCGCCAACTGACCCTCAAGTTCCATGATGAACTTGTCAACCACGCGGTGCACTACTTCAGGCGGGAGAGAGGAAAAACCGATGACCGCATCGAGCCGGTTGCGGAACTCCGGCGAAAACATGCGATTGATTGCTTCCTCATCTTCGCCGACGCGCTCATCTCGCGCGAAGCCAATGGCGGGCTTCGCCATGTCAGCGGCCCCAGCATTTGTTGTCATGATTAGGATAACGTTCCGAAAATCCACTGATTTACCGTTATGGTCAGTCAGCTTGCCATGGTCCATGACCTGTAGCAGAACATTGAACAAGTCCGGATGGGCCTTTTCGATCTCGTCAAGTAGCAGAACACAATGCGGATGCTGATCAATCGCGTCAGTCAGTAGGCCGCCCTGGTCGAACCCAACATAACCTGGGGGTGCGCCGAGCAGACGTGACACCGTATGCCGCTCCATATATTCCGACATGTCGAAACGGGTCAGCTCGATACCCATGGTCATGGCAAGTTGCTTGGCGACTTCCGTTTTACCGACACCCGTCGGACCTGAGAACAGATAGCTGCCAATCGGCTTCTCCGGCTCGCGTAATCCGGCCCGCGACATTTTAATCGCTGCGGACAGCGCGCCGATCGCTTTATCCTGTCCGAACACGACGGTCTTAAGATCGCGCTCCAGACTTTCCAACGACTTGCGGTCGTTCTGAGATACCTGTTTCGGCGGGATCCGTGCCATCATGGCGACCACTGCCTCAACGTCCTTCACGCCAATTGTCTTTTTTCGCTTCGATTTTGGCAACAGCATCTGTGACGCACCAACTTCATCAATGACGTCGATCGCTTTATCCGGAAGCTTGCGGTCGTTTATGTATTTCGCCGCCAAATCAACCGCCGTTCGCAGCGCTTCTGCAGTATAACGAACCTTATGGTGATCTTCGTAGTAGGGTTTCAAGCCCTGCAGAATCTTAATCGTGTCCGGGATTGAAGGTTCGATGACGTCAATCTTCTGAAACCGTCGCACCAATGCGCGGTCTTTTTCGAAATGATTTCGGAATTCCTTATATGTCGTCGAACCAATACAGCGCAGCGACCCACTTTGCAGTGCGGGTTTAAGCAAGTTGGAGGCATCCATGGCGCCCCCACTGGTCGCCCCGGCACCGATTACCGTATGGATTTCATCTATAAAAAGAACAGCTCCCTCTTCTTCTTCTATTTCCTTGATAACCGCCTTCAGCCGCTCCTCAAAGTCACCGCGATAACGCGTTCCAGCCAGAAGTGCACCCATATCAAGCGCATGAATCACTGCGTTTTCTAACACTGTTGGAACTTCGCCATCGACAATGCGCTTCGCCAAACCCTCCGCGATCGCGGTCTTGCCGACACCAGGATCGCCGACGTAAAGTGGGTTGTTCTTAGTCCGCCGGCACAAAACCTGGATTGTGCGGTCGATCTCGGTCTTACGCCCGATCAGCGGATCTATCTTTCCGTCGCGCGCTTTTTGATTGAGATCGACGCAATAGGCTTCGAGTGCTTCGTTGCCCTTCTTGTTTACCTTTTCCGCATCAGCATCCTCATCTGCACCACTGACACCAGGCTGCTCAGTCGTTTCGCTCGGAACCTTCGCAATGCCATGGCTGATATAATTAACCGCATCAAAGCGGGTCATGTCCTGTGACTGCAGGAAGTAAACAGCGTGGCTCTCCCGTTCGGAGAACATGGCAACCAATACGTTTGCGCCAGTCACTTCCTCCCGGCCGGACGATTGGACGTGTATTGCTGCGCGTTGAAGGACACGCTGAAAACCAGCGGTGGGCTTCGGGTCTTCTTCAAGGCTCGCCACTAGCATCTCAAGTTCCCCATCGAGATACTTGTTCAACTCCTTCTGCAACTTTTCGATATCGACCCCACAGGCACGCAATACCGCGACAGCATCCCGGTCCTCCGTCAAAGCAAACAACAGATGCTCCAACGTGGCATATTCATGCCGTCGTTCAGTTGCGAGCGCGATAGCGCGGTGCAGACTTTCTTCCAGATTACGCGATAACACGGGCCAATCAGTCCTTTTCCAGGGTGCACTGCAACGGATGATGGTGCTTTCGGGCGAAATCCATAACCCTGTTCACTTTGGTTTCCGCTACTTCATACGTAAAAACACCGCAAACACCGACCCCTTTTTGGTGTACGTGGAGCATGATTTTGGTCGCTTCTTCCTGTCCTTTGTTGAAGAAACGCTCCAATACATGGACGACGAACTCCATCGGCGTGTAGTCGTCGTTCAACATCAGCACCTTGTACATCGACGGTTTCTTGGTCTTCGGCTTGGTCTTGACGACCACACCGGTCTGGACGTCACCGCCGTCAGTGTCGTTGTTCTGTTCGCTCATCGATCAACACGTTAGTACTTATCATCCCGTCATAATATTGGATTCAAAACCAGCTAGAAAAGGGATTATGTGAATC
>PBDC01000020.1 GCA_002717185.1 Rhodospirillaceae bacterium | reverse complement strand
CCTACCCACGCGAGATTCATTTCTGCAGTACGTCATCGACGGTTTCCCGGTACGCATCGTCTGCTGCGACTCCGTCATCGCCGGCGAACCGGCTGGCGAGATGTGCGACGACCGCTGCGCCTGGCTGGATACGACGCTCGCGCAGGCACCCGATCACCCGACTATCGTCGCCCTGCACCACCCGCCCTTCTACGGCGGCATGACGGGCAGCTCCACGAAAGGCCTGAAGCGTGGTGGCACCGAACTGGCGTCGGTTATCAAACGCCACGATCACGTGATCCGTGTTCTGGCCGGTCATGTCCATCGGCCCATCACCGCATCGTTCGGCGGTACCATCGGATTTGCGGGACCGACGACCTGTTACCCATTCGGCTTGGATATGGGACCAGAGCGGGAGCTAAACATCGTGCACGAGCCGCCTGCCTTCGCCGTCCATATCTGGCTGCCGGACGCGGCACCCGACCAAGCTGGGCTGGTAACCCATGTCCAACCCGTCGGCGACTGGGAACCACCGATCACACTCCTGCGCAACGGCGAAAACGTCATAGGACACTGATTAGGCCGGACGGTCGCCCGCGATCGTCACCCGGTACATCACCCGTTCGGATTCGTCGCCATAATCGTGCACGGCGTAGTGCATCGTGCAGCGATTGTCCCACATGACCACGTCGCCCGGCTGCCAGATATGCCGGTAGGAGCGATCCGGCTTCGGGCTGTTCACGTAGAGAAAATCGAGTAGTGGGCGGCTTTCCGCTTCCGTCATTCCTTCGAAATGCGGCACCATTTCCGCGTTGCTGATAAACAAGGCTTTGTGCCCCGTTTCCGGATGGGTCCGAACGATCGGGTGATAGGTGAACGGAATCTCACCCTGGTGGCCGGTCCGCCTCGCCATCTTCGCACCGCTGAACTTCGCCCGTAGCCCCGATAGGTAGGTCTGCATGCCTTCCGACAAAGATTCATAAGCGATGTACTGGTTACAGAACATTGTATCACCACCCACCTCCGGCAGTTCCTGCGCCGCCAAGATTGAAATCGCCGGCGGGCGCTCCAGATAGGCGGAGTCCGGATGCCAATATTCAGTCGGAGACGCCTCCTTGCCCCGGTTGAACACTCGAAGGATGCCTGGGTAACCATCGAGATAAGTGAGCATCGGCGTCTGCACGATCTCGCCCCACCGTTGTGCGAAGGCGGTCAGGTCAGCGCCGTCCAGATGCTGATCCGGAAAGGTGAGCATACAGCGGTCGAGAAAGGCGCGATGGATCACTGCGAATTGCGCATCGCTTAATTCGCCGAGCTGCGCGCCGCGGATCGACGCGCCGATTGATCCCGTCAGCGGCCTGACTTCTATACCGGTCTCGACCGATCCAGCCATCACCCGCCTCAGTTCAAGTCCCCGATGCGCGGCCCGACTTCTTCAGCCAACAGCGACAGGCTCTCATGATCCCAGGACGCATCGTCGGAATCCGCGGTGATGGCGAGAAGTGTCCCGAAGCCGCCGACATGCTCGTAAAGCGCGCGGACCTGATCGGCAACCTCCTGCGGATCACCAACGATCCACACATTCTCCATCAAATAGTCGGTGTCGATCGCTTCGTCCGGCATCTCTGGATCGATCTTCATCATACCCATCTGCGGTGTACCACGTCGGCTTGCGAGCTGATGTTCCTCATAGTTGCGGCCCAAGGTGGCACGTGCACGTTCCCGAGCAATCTCCGGCGTCGGACCGACGAAGATGTCGCGGGCGATTTTCCACTGGCTGCGCGAAACGGGCTGACCAGCCTCTTCGGCCGCCGCCGCGAAGGTGTCCCAATGGCCGAGCAAATGCGCGGGCGACAGGACCGAACTCGACATCGGGTCCCAGCCACGCGCACCGGCGACTTTGAGCGAACCCGACCGCGAGGTGCTGGCCGCCAGCGCAATGGGCGGATGCGGCAACTGGTATGGTTTCATATGCAGGCCGCGTTCTGTCTCGGGATCGAGGTCTGGCGCCTCAACTTTGAAATGCTGGCCCTGGTGACTGAACTCGCCATCCTCGTGCTGCCACAGATCTAGAATGAGGTCGAGCGCCTCAGCCGCCCGGCTTCGGGCCTCCGACGGATCAAGCCCCATCAGCTTCATATCGGTCGGGATACCACCGAGGCCAATACCCCATTGGAACCGGCCGCGCGCCATATGGTCTAGCATCGCAAGGCGGTGCGCCAGATAGACAGGCTCGTGCATACCCAGAAGTGTCACCCCGGTACCGAGCTTAATGTTTTCCGTAAGCGCCAGCGCCTTAGCAAGCAGCAGATCGGGGGCCGGCGCGTTCTCCCACTTTTCCGTAAAATGCTCCCCAAGCCAAGCCTCGGCGAAGCCCACCTTATCCGCGACCACCAGTTGGTCGATATCCCGGTCGTAGCAATCCGCGACCGGCCGGTAAGACGGGTGCAACGGCATCATGAACAGGCCAAGCTGCATGGCGTGCTTCCTTCAGCTGATAAAAAACTCTAGTTAGACGATATCCTTTGGATCAACTTCCGCCAAAATCGGCTCGCCCTTTACGAAACGCGAAAGGTTATCGAGGAACAGCTCGTCCCATCGGGCGCGCCCGCCGCTGCCGGCAAACGAAGTGTGCGGAGTCAGCCGCACATTCGGGTGCGACCAAAGCGGATCCGCCTCCGGCAAGGGTTCTGTATGAAAGACATCGAGGACCGCATGCGCCACCCGCCCGTCATCGAGCGCGGCTATCATGGCCGCATCGTCAATGAGCTTACCGCGGGCGATATTGACCAGGATGGCACCCGGCTTAACCGCCGCAAAGAAGTCCTCGCCCCCGAAACCGCGCGTTTCGTCGTTCAATGGACAGGCCAGCACGATCACGTCGGCATCTGGCAGGAATTCGCTAAGATCAGCCATTGTACCGGCCCGATCGACGACCTCCGAAGTCGCTGGTGAACGGCGCACGACGGTGATAGTCGCGTCGAACGCCTTTGCCCGTTTCGACAGCTCCTGTCCGATTGGGCCGTACCCGATGATCAGCCAGTTGGTACGCCAGATCTCGCGGAACGGTGCCATCTTCCATTCCTTGCGCGCCTGCTGGTCGCGCTGTTCGTCGATCGGATGCAGCAGGCTTAAAACGTGCGCCATGGTGTATTCGGAAATAGCAACCGCCTGCGCACTGCTATTGCAAATACGAACGCCTTTGTCCGATATTTCTTTGTAGACGGGATTGTCCAGACCGGCATTAAAAGTCTGCATTACACCGATCGACTTGCAACTCATGGCTAACTCAAAGGCCATGCTCTGTGCGTTGTCTGCGTTGAGATGCGTGCTGAGCCACAGATAGTCCACATCAATTTCAGCCGGCGACACAGCCTTACCGCCTTTATGAAACTCGCCGTCTCTATCAAAAGTCAGCACTTCGATATCGAGGCCGAGGGCATTCAAGCGATCACCAATATGGTCGTAGGACTTGTCGTACATCGCGACCGTAACAGCCATACGTTCCTCTCCTAATCCGGTTTAACCGCCGAGGTATACAAGGCTGTCCCCGATGGGGCTAGAGTTGCCAAAAATCGACCATATTTTATATGGTCAAGCAAAATTCATTCCAAAATTTGAGTTCCTCGTGATGCTGACAAAAAACCAAGCGAAGGATGCCGCCGAACGTCTATGGATGTGCTGGCGTGATGGCACAGTGATTACCGCGCTGCCAGAGGCCATCCGTCCCTCCGACCGCGCCGACGGCTATGCGATCCAAGAACACTACGAGAGTTTGAGCGGTCTCCCAATTGTCGGATGGAAAATCGCAGCTACCAGTACTGCGGGTCAACGGCATATCGGCGTCGACGGTCCGATCTCAGGCCGCCTTCTGCAAGAGCATGTTTTTAAAGACGGTGCTGACCTTTATTTTGGACATAATCGTATGGCTGTGGCCGAACCAGAGTTCGCCTTTCGTATGAAGAACGACTTGCCTCCGCGCGATGCAGAATACAATACCGACGAGGTCTTCGCCGCCGTAGGTGCACTGCATCCTGCGATCGAGATCCCAGATTCCCGTTTCGCGCCTTTTGAAGCCGCCGGCGCCGGCCAACTCATCGCTGACAATGCCTGCACGCACGACTTCGTCCTCGGCCCAGAGATGCCGGCGCTCTGGCGCGATTTAAATCTCTCGCAGCATGTAGTGAGGATCAAGGTCTCCGAACACGAGACCGTCGAAGGACTAGGATCAAATGTACTGGGCGACCCGCGGGTCGCTTTGACCTGGATTGCCAACGAATTGTCCCGTTTCGGTCCCGGTTTAAAAGCCGATCAAGTCGTTACAACCGGGACCTGCGCGCCGCCCCAGGTGATTGGGCCTGGCGATAGTGTCACCGCAGATTTCGGCATACTAGGGTCGGTGCACTGTATTTTGAAATGACCGACGCAGCCTGATAAAAATCGCCTCAAAGGCAAGGAGAAAGACAAGGATGAATTCGGAAGCAGACCGGACCGTCGAGCATTCGGACTTCGACGCTGTTGTCGTAGGCGCAGGCTTTGCGGGCATGTACATGCTGCACTGCCTGCGTAAGCTAGGTCTTTCCGTCAGGGTCTACGAGACCGGTGGCGATGTCGGTGGGACTTGGTATTGGAACCGTTATCCCGGCGCTCGCTGCGATGTAGAGAGCATGCAGTACTCCTATTCCTTTGATGCGGATCTTGATCAGGAATGGAGCTGGTCGGAGCGTTATTCGCCTCAGCCGGAAATTCTCGCCTACGCCAATCACATC
This sequence comes from Rhodospirillaceae bacterium, assembly GCA_002717185.1. The sequence goes on along the minus strand of PBDC01000020.1, from coordinate 31,318 downwards.
GCCGAAAAGTACGATCTACGACGCGACATCTGCTTCGATACGCAGGTGACTGCCGCAACCTTCGACGAAACCGCCAATCGCTGGGTCATCGAAACTGACCGGACCGACCGGGTAACCGCGCAACACTGTATCATGGCGGTAGGATGCCTTTCCGCTGCAAATACCCCACCGTTCGAAGGAATGAGCAACTTCAAAGGTCCAATCTATCACACCGGCCATTGGCCGCATGACGGCGTCGACTTCTCCGGCCAGCGGCTCGGCATTATTGGCACCGGATCGTCGGCAATCCAATCAATCCCGATCATGGCGCAACAAGCAAAGACGCTCACGGTCTTCCAACGCACACCTAACTACGCGGTACCGGCGTGGAACGGCCCAATGGACAAGGATTATGAGGCCGAGATCAAGGCCAGCTATCCAGACTTTCGAGCTAAGGCACGTGCAAGGCCGACAGGTTTCTACTTTCCATTCAACATCAAACCAGCGCTCGACGCGACGCCGGAAGAGCGAGAGCAACAGTATGAGGAATTCTGGTCGCGCGGCGGCCTGCCTTTCCTAGGTGCGTTTGGCGACCTGTTGTTCGAGAAGGAAGCGAACGACACGGTAGCTGAGTTCGCGCGCCGTAAAATTCGAAGCGTAGTAAATGACCCCGCAGTCGCTGATCTGCTATGTCCAGACAACATCTTCGGTTGCAAGCGACTGTGCGTCGATAGCAATTATTACGAGGTCTATAATGAGCCGCATGTGAAGTTAGTCGACGTGTCGAAAAAACCGATAGAACGCTTCACCAAGACCGGTATCGTCACGGATGGAACTGAATACGAGCTCGACGCGGTTGTCTGCGCCACCGGCTTTGCGGCGATGACTGGTTCCTTCGACAAGATAAAGATCACCGGTCGCGACGGATTAACTTTGGCCAAAAAGTGGGAAGCTGGACCGCGCACCTATCTCGGCATGTCCACCGTCGGCTTCCCAAATTTCTTCATGATTACGGGACCCGGCAGCCCTTCCGTGCTTGCTAATATGATCCCATCAATTGAGCAACATGTCGACTGGATGGTCGATTGCATTAGCCATATGCGCGATGTCGGTGCCGAGACGATCGAGGCCACATTGTCTTACGAGGATAACTGGGTCGATCACGTTAACGCAGTCTCGGAGATCTCACTGCGCTCAACCTGCAGCTCCTGGTATGTCGGCGCCAATATTCCCGGTCGTCCGCGGGTATTCATGCCCTACATCGGTGGCTTCCCAGTTTACGTCACCAAATGCAACGACGTGATGACGAACGGTTATGAAGGCTTTGTTCTAGAAGGTGCGACAGAGACCAACACCCCACCCCGCATCCGGTGGACCGACCGCTGGCAAGTTGAACTAGACATCGAAATCATGTCTCCCGCCGCAATTTCAGCGGGACGCGTTCCGGTGGTTTAGGACAAGGAGGCGACCCTATCGAGCGAGAGCTAACCCGCAAAACGTTATTACCAAGGCACTCGTGTTCACCGAGTAGTTCCAGCAATGCCCCGCTTTGCCTGAAGAGAGCTTGCTTTCCCAGTATGCCTATCAACCACGCACGCTAATGTCATGCTGACTTCGCACAAAGCGACAACGTCGATCAGGACTTATTAAATGCAGCGTAGGTCGTCTGTTTTTTCAAAAATTCATATAGCGTTGGGAAATGTCAGGTCTTTAATCTCACCGAGGTTAAATCGCGATTAGTGAGTTTGAACATGGTACAAACATCAATCAGCAAGCACCCATCCAGATCCAAACACATAAGGTGCCCAAACGCTGTTTTGCGCTGAAAGCTCATAAAACCTCATCAGTTGCGGCAACGCGGAAAAACGTCACGGCCCAAAGTTCCGATCAACGCCGACCTATTTTCAACAAATCCGGTAAACAAAATCTGATGAAACCCAGCCGCTCGAATTTCCATGATCCGTGCGGCGCAGCCTTCAGGCGTCCCCAAAACCGCAAACCGGTTTGCCATGTAGGACAACAGCTTCGGGTCACTCATGAGCTTGGCGTTCGGTGACTCTCCGAGATCTTCGTGATGCGAAGGACGATACCCGGACTGCACCGCCTGGATCGCTTCCACCATATCGTCCGGAATTAGCTTGCCATCGAGTGTAAATCGGAAGGCGTGGTGTGCGGTAGAGGCGAGTTCCATACGTACTTCACTGGTCAGCGCCTCAAGATCATCGCCAACATTTACCCGGGCTAAGGTCCAAATATCGATATTATCCAAGGTACGGCCAGCTCGTTCCGCGCCTATGCGTAAATGTTCCAAGGATAGCGCAGCCACATCGGACGATAGGCCCATACCGCAGAATACCCCATCCGCCACCTCGCCAGCCAATTCAAGCGTCCTTGGCCCTTCCGCCGAGATATAGATAGGTACTGGTGGATAATCGAGGCCGCCAGTCCAACGCGTATGAACTTCGCGACCGCCGAATTCAGCCGTTTCACCCCCCAAAAGCTTGCGCAAGGTTAGGATATAATCACGAAGGCCAGCGAGACCGCGCGGTCGCTCGTTGATATTGTAAATTGCACTGTCACCGGTGCCGATGCCAAGCATTGCCCTGCCACCGGATATTTCCTGAACTGTCGCAATCGCACTCGCCATGACCGCCGGATGACGAGTAATCGGGTTGGTTACAGAGGTGCCGATCATAACTTTTTCGGTTGCCTGCCCCATCAGGCCGAGGGTCACAAAAGGCTCGCGGAATAAAGATTGCGAGTCAGCGACCCCCACCAGGTCGAAACCGACTTCTTCAGCTAATTTTGCATAGGCCACCGCGCCATCGCTGCTGCGGGGAATTTCCAAAATACCGAATTTCGCTTCCATCAGGAACTCCCAACTTTTTCCAGAGCAAACACTACCGTTTGCTCCTGCTCTTCCCAAATCCGGGCTGACAGCGTTAGCATCGAGCCCCAAAATTCAACGGAGCCCCTCATGCGCATCAGTATCTTTGCCCCCGTGATTAGTCCCCTCAACGATGGTGCCTATCTGAAAGCACTTTCGATCGGCGCTGAGGAACGCGGATTTCATGGCATCTGGCTTGGTGAGCATGTAGTTCTGTTCGACAAGTATGACGCAGAGTACCCCTATGCTGAAGACGGCCGCATCCCCGTCGGCGGCGAAAACGGTTTGCTTGAACCAATCACAGGACTGGCCTTCATGGCAGCGTGCACCGAGCGAATTCGTCTCGGCACCGGCGTTTGCCTCGTCTCGCAGCGGAATCCAGTCTACACCGCAAAAGAGATCGCAGCCGTCGATTATCTATCGAATGGAAGGGTTGATTTCGGGGTAGGCGTCGGCTGGTTAGAGGAAGAATTCACAGCACTGGGAGTACCCTTCGAACGACGTGGCACGCGCTGCCGGGAATATCTCGACGTAATTGCCAGTCTGTGGCGCGACGATGTCTCTTCCTTCAAAGGTGAGTTTTACGATTTGCCCCCTTGCCGACAGTATCCGAAGCCAGTGCAGCAGCCGGGACCGCCAATCTATTTCGGCGGCGAAAGTATGCCTGCACTGCGGCGAACCGCGGATTTGGGACAGGGCTGGTATGGCTTCAACACTAGCGTTGAGCAGACGCGCGGTTGCTTGGACCAACTCGACGAATTACTTGAAAAACGCGGAAGAAAGCGTGACGACCTTGATATAGTAATCGGACCTTATCGGCACAAATTGACCAAGGACACAGCAAAGGAATACGAGGATGCGGGGGTCGACACATTGGTCGTAATGATCGTTGGCCGTGATCTGGACGAGATGAACCGCTGGCTCGACCGGTTCGCCGAAGATTACGTCGTTTAGCGGCGTGCCGCCTTCGCTTTCGCTGTGATAGCGGCCCAATCTCGCTGCGCGATGTCTGCATTACTTGCAATCCAACTGCCGCCAACACAGGCAACGTTGGTCTGTGCCAGATAATCAGCCACGTTAGACTGCCCGATCCCACCCGTAGGACAGAACGCGATATCCCAAAACGGCGGTGCGAGGCTTTTGAGCGCCGTGACCCCGCCCGATGCTTCAGCCGGAAAGAACTTCAGAAACCGATGACCATCGCGTCGAGCCTGCATGATCTCTGAAGCCGTCGCGACCCCGGGAAGGTAGTATAGATTTTCAGAATGCGCCGTTGCGCTCAATTCCGGATCGAAGCCTGGACTGACGGCAAAACTGGCGCCCACCGCTTTCGCGCGTTTCAACTGATCTACCTCCATCACCGTGCCAACACCGACGGTCGCTTTTGGGTGCCGCTCGACAATTGCCGACAGCGCTGCCCAAGCCACCTCGGTCCGCAATACCACCTCGATAACTGTTAATCCGCCAGCGACAAGCGCATCCGCTACCAAAACGGCATCCAGACAATCCTCGAAAGTCAAAACAGGGATCACTTTTGCAGCTTCGAACACCTCCCTCATGGCTTCTCCTCCGTCATTGCATGCCTCGGCATGATGGCTCCCCGATACATAATGACCTCGCCAGCAAGCCGGTGCGCCTGGAAAGCCGCATCGTTAATTTTCGCCCCAGCCAACCGTGCGGCAAGATAACCGGCGTTAAATGCATCACCAGCTCCTGTCGTATCAACTGGTTGCGCTTTCGGGGTCGTTGGTACGATTTCCCGCAAGCCCGGCGCAGAGACAAGACATCCATCAGCATCGAGCTTTACAACGACCTCACCGACCCCGCAGTTGTGCAGCCGGTCGGCACATTCCTCCGCCGACAAATCCCCGTATACCTGCCTGTCATCGTCTAAAGTCGGCGCTGCCAGATCGGTGCGTGCAAGAACTTCATCGAAAACGGTACGTGCGGTTTCCGCGTTTGGCCAGCCGCGAGGACGATAGTTGCTGTCGAAGGCAATCTTCCCACCATTTGCACGAACTTTCTCGAGCATATCGAAGAGACGTGCCAGCACTTTGGCAGTATAGAGAGATAAGGTTACGCCGGTTAAATAGATCCAGTCATATGTCGACAATTTTTCGACTACTACGGAACTTCCCGGTAGCTCGAAAAAATCACGAGCTGGCGCCTGATCTCGCCAGTAGAAAAACTGGCGTTCGCCACCGTCATCTGTCCTGATCGTATAAAAGCCTGGTAGTCGACCTTTGGCACGGATGACGAGTTCTGTACCAATCCCTTCTGCTTGCCACTGTTCAGACATCCAATCGCTATAGGGATCGTCGCCCAAAGCGGTGACATAGTCGACCGAGGCGCCGAGCCGAGCTAGGTACGTCGCCGTATTTAACGTGTCCCCACCATAAGATAGCTGCATGTTGTCATGACTGATGCCGCTCAATTCCAACATACATTCACCGATACAAGCGACGCGTCTCATATTAGCTCCTTCATTAATGACAGCGGTATTAATCACCACATCGGATAAATTTCTGTCCATGAACCCCATTTGCCCCGACGAAACCATTCGCTAAGCTCCCGGAGCCAATCCAGCTTAGGGGAGCACCAAAAGATGAGCGGCGACAGCGGAATCTTTGAAATTTTGCACTCAACCAGGGCAATGCGTCGCCTTAAGCCCGATCCGGTGCCCGACGCACTGGTTCGCCAAATTTTGGATGCTGGCGTACGCGCGCCAAGCGGCGGTAACAATCAAACTTGGCGATTCCTTGTGATTAAAGACAAGGAGATCAAAAAACGGGTTCAGGTCATATACAAGAAGGCCTATGACAATATCATTGGACCGCGCTATACCAGCGCCAAGCCGCCTCCCGGTTCCGACAAGCCGAAATATGACCGACAGCACAGCGCTGTCGAATATTTAACTGACCATTACCACGATGCACCAGTTTGGATCGTTGCCTGCATCGAGCACGGCGACGATAAGCCGAACCGGCATTCTGGTGCATCGATTTATCCCGCTGTGCAAAACATGCTTCTAGCGGCCCGCGCCCTGGGGTTAGGGTCGACGCTGACAACTCGGCATCTGATTTACGAAGAGGAAGCCGAGGAAGCTCTCGGCCTACCCCCGGGTGTACATTCATATGCTATCCTACCAATCGGCTATCCAATGGGAAATTTCGGACCAGTTGGCCGAGGCGAGTTGGGCGACTTCGTCTATTTAGACCGCTGGGGCGAGAAAGCAGACTGGGTATAGGGGGTATCCATGGCTAACATCACAGCAATCCGCAACAGCGATCCGATCGAGATCGAGCCGCTTACAAAGAGGCTTGGGGCACGATTACATGGCATCGATTGCCGTGACGTCTGTGACGCTACGTGGAAAGCAATACTCGATGCGTTTCACAACCATCACGTTATTGTATTTCCCGACCAGGACCTGACCCCGGACGAGCACGCAAATTTTATGGAGCGGTTTGGCGAGCTCGATATTCATCCTCAGGAGCTCTCTGCCCGCACAACCCTGCCGCTGCCCGAAAACCCAAAAGTCGAACTGATGGTTAACAAGCCGGGGAACTATGGTCCGCGCGCCGCAGCCTGGCACACCGACGTCACCTTTCGGGACGAGCCGGTTGCAGTGACCAGCCTGTACGGCGTCGAAACACCGTTAGCTTGTGCAGACACAATATGGACCAGCATGCGCGCCGTGTTTGACGACCTGACAGACGGAATGAAAAAAACCTTGCGCTGTCTTAACGCGGTGCACGCCACTGCCTTTGTCATGGGTGACAAGGGTAAAGCGGGGCAGGACAGCTACGACCCCACAAAGGAAATCAACCCTAACAAAAAAAATCTGCAAGCCCAGTATCGAGAGGAAGTCGTCCACCCGATTGTGCACAGGCACGAAGCTGGCTATGAGACGCTTTACGTCAACCCAGCCTTCGTTCATCGCATCGAAGGTTGGAGCAAAGAAGAAAGCAAAGCGCTACTTGGGTGGCTTTACAAGCGAGCGGCCTTACCTAATTACAACTACCGGCACCGCTGGGCCCCGCGCGACCTGGTCGCATGGGATAATCGCTGCACCATGCATTTCGGGGTCAATGATTACGACGAGGAAGACTGCCGAACCTTACACCGGACTACTGGAGCACCTTTCAAAGTGCACCCTGCTGTTTAGACTGGATTTTACACGCACATCTTGTGCGTTTCCTTCCGCCGTAGCATAGGAAGGTTGGCATAGGGACAAGCTTCTTATCGATCTCAACGTCGTTAAGCACCTATCTCAGCGCAAGTTCCACGATGTCCAGCGGCTTGCGTCCGGCAACGTCACAAATACGTTTTAGCTACCGATTTTGGGTTAGAGCCAGCGAGACCATATTTCGTCGCAAACGGCCTGCTATTTGCCGCCGCTAAACTTGGCTTCCAGCGCGTCTAGTTGCGCGATACCGGTGATCTCGTTCAACTCTTCGAATGAAATCATCAAATCGGCTCTGTCTGGAGTTCCATTGTCACTAATCACCTCCTCCTTAAAAACTTCCATTGCGTTCATCATGCCGCGCAGCGCAGCGGAGGTCAGTAACCTCGGGTAAATCACCGCAGCCACACCCATCGCTTCCAGATCTTTTGGTCCTATCAATGGCGTCGTTCCACGAGCCCGAATTCCGAAACCCATATTAACGGACAGCGGTTTCGGAACGTTGCGGGCAACCTTTTCAATGTCTTCCGGTGTCAGAAGCGCATCGGCAAATAGCAAATCTGCCCCAGCGTCCGCATAGAGATTAAGCCGTTCTATCGCCTCATCGACGCCCAGAACACCAGCCGCGTCGGTCCTAGCCTTGATAACGAAATCGTCATCGCGTCGTGCGTCTACAGCCGCGGCTATTTTGTCACGTGCCTCTTCACGCGAAATCACGTCCTTACCCGCCATGTGGCCGCATCTCTTCGGCCAAGTCTGGTCCTCCAGCATTACTCCGGCGAGGCCTGCCTGCTCGAAGGCCCGAACGGTGAAATAGACGTTCATCGCATTGCCGTAACCGGTATCGCCATCACCAAGCAGGGTCAGATCAGTGCAATTCACCATGTCACGACATGCAGATACATTCTCCTGTAACCCCATCACTCCGCGATCCGCCCAGCCGAGGTGACTTTCCGAAATGCCAGCACCGGAAATCCAAGCGACATCGAAACCAGCCATTTCGACGATGCGGGCGCTGTAGCCATCATGCACCCCTGGCATGATAGTGATTTCTGGCGCGGCAAGGATCTGTTTTAAGGTCGTGGTTTTCTCAGACATAGCGAAAATTTTTCCTTTTAAATTTCAGGTCATCTTAGCGAACAAAGTAGAATCGGTTACGCTATTCGCGTGACAATGTTCAAGGAGATTTATGGTGGGTAAACTCGATGGCAAAGTAGCGCTGATCAGCGGTGGTGCACAGGGACAGGGGGCAGCAGAAGCGGAGGCGTTTGCCGCCGAAGGAGCCAAGGTCGTCTTTGGCGACATTTTGGATGACGCTGGTGAGGTAGTCGCCGCAGAGATACAGGCAGCCGACGGCGACGCCCACTACCGACATCTAGACGTAACAGACGAGGCGGATTGGCAGTCTGCCATCGCCTTCGCAAGTGAACGGTTTGGCGGCGTTGATATCCTAATAAACAACGCGGCTGTTCTCGTGCCCCGCGTACCCATCGAGGAACGCTCCGCAGCGGAATGGGACAAAGTGATGGCAGTCAATGTCAAAGGTGTTTTCCTCGGCACGAAATATGTTATCCCGGCGATGCGTTCACGTGGCGGCGGATCAATCGTAAACATCTCATCGATTGCCGGAATTGGCCAATCGACACATCAGGAGCCAGCCTATGCGGCAAGTAAGGGCGCGGTTCGAATATTCACGAAGGTCACTGCTGCGCAGCACGCAGCCGACGGTATTCGATGCAATTCGGTCCACCCTGGTCCGATTGACACAGAAATGTTTCGAGCTGCTTTCCCTACCAACGACGCCCTATCCAACCGACTGGCGCGCGTGCCGATGAACCGGGCTGGTACGATTGATGAGGTTGTCGCCGGCGTCCTGTTCTTAGCTTCAGAAGATTCATCCTACATCACAGGCACCGAAATGGTCATCGATGGTGGCGCCTTAGCCATGTAGATGCAGATAAGACAGGGGCTGCCAAGCTGTTAATCTTTTTCCTAGTTTTTTAGGCCTGCGAACACTGCCAAGAGACTGGGAAGCTGTCGTATCGGCAAACGCAGAGGCTATGGTCACACCGCTAACGGCACAGTTTCACAAACTAGCTAATGCAAGAACTGCTATTTTTTCTATGGCTCGAACCATAGCCTTTTGATGATTTTCGCGGCAAGCTGGCAAACAATCAAAGGACGGGCAGTCCGTCGGAACTTTAGAGGCCATAACGCCCCTACTGATACGCCGAGGGTAGGCTGACCCTCATCTCAATAAGTCATTTGTCCAGGCCTTAAAAGCGACTATCCGTTTTCTGCGCCGGATGATTTTCCGGCGATGCTGCGATGAAAGAGGCATGCGAGGCACACATCTCGGCAATCCGTCGCATAACCGGAAAATCAGAAAGATCGACTTCTCGCCGGCGCAGGGCGCAAATTTGCGGATATAAAAAGCAATCTGCCAAACCTGGCTTATCGCCATGGCAATAAAGTCCCGTATCAGGATGATCAGCAAGCAAACCCTCAATACCGTCACAGGCGGCCCGTCCCCAATAGCGATACCAGCCCTTCATAGTCTCTGCATCCCATGTCTTTTCGAGATACTCTCGCACCCGAGTTCCTGTACGACCCTGAATTTCTGCTGCGACGGCCACCGCTATCGCACGCACACGAGCCCTCCCCGGAGCGTCAACCGGCAACAAAGCCCGCGCGGGAAAGACCTCGTCAAGATATTCAAGGATCGCCAACGACTGAGGTATGACTGCGCCGTCATGCAGCAAGGTCGGTACTACGCCCTGAGGGTTTAACTTTAGATAGCTTTCCTCGCGGTTTGCACCAGCCGACAGATCTACCATCACCTCGCGAGCATCAAGCCCCTTGAGTGCGAGTCCGACACGAACGCGATAGCTCGCCGCAGAGCGCCAATAGTTGTAAAGAACAAGTTCGGCCACCGGTCATTCCTCCTGGTTAATAACGCTAGTATAGGCTCATGAGCTTTGACGTCCGCCCTCTTTCCAACGCGCTCGGCGCCGAAATTACTGGCCTCAATGTGGGCCAAGCGCTCGACAACGTAACCTTCAAAGCGATCCGCAAGGCGTATCTCGATTACCAGGTATTGGTGTTCCGCGAACAATCAATATCACCGCGCCAACAGATCGAATTTTCTAAACAATTCGGCCCGCTTGACGCCCACCCCTCGCAAGGCACAAATCATCCCAAAGGCTATCCTGAAATTCTGATTGTCTCGACCAGGACTGAAAATGGCAGGGATGTCGGGTTACGCAACGCAGGACCGAGATGGCATTCCGATTTAGCCTATCGTAAACGACCGGCGCTGGGATCTATGCTCTACGCAGTCGAACTACCCGACAACGGGGGCGACACAGGTTTCGCAAACATGATCGCCGCCTACGATGCCCTGCCATCCACACTAAAAAACGCCATCGATGGGCAACTCGCCACCTTCAGTTCAAAACGCGAGGGTATCGACACATCGCACCCAGCGATCCGAACCCATCCCGAAACCGGCACCAGGTCTATCTTCGTGAACCCCCAGCTCACCTCCGGCATTGAAGGGATGAACGATACGGACGCATCAGCGCTACTGAACGATATCTACGCCCATTGCAGACAGGCGCGTTTCATTTATTGGCACCGTTGGCAACCCGGAGACCTTGTATTTTGGGATAACCGTTGTGTTCTGCACATCGCCGATCACAGTCGGCTCGACGACCCAACCTATATCCGCCATATGCACCGAACGACCATCGCCGGCGACGTGCCGTATTGATATTGTTCCAGCGTGTCGCCGAATTTAAACCGGACAAAGTTCAAGGAAAACGGTCGATTGCACACAAATAATCAATCCAGGCAACCTCGTTTGCGCCCATAAGCTTCTTGAAACATTAATTTCTGGGCAAACACATCAAAAAATTAAGACCAGCCACCAATTTCACGGAAATCGATAAGGACAGCCATCATATGTTCAAACCCTACACGGCTGCCCTTGGGAAACGTGCTAGCAGAAGTTCGAGTCCGTCCGGCCCCGCCGCCACCTCTACCGCACCTTCATCGGGAGAGGCAAATTCTACGGATAGTGGCGGCAGATACGCGCCGGCTCGCTTCAGAGAACCGGACACCACAACATGGTACTGACCACCGCCTTCTGCACAGTCAGGCAAGCAGTACCTCGCTTCTGCCGGCAAGGTGATAGTCTGCGCGAAGAGCCCATCCTCGGTAGCCTCGATCAAAACATCCAGTATCGCATCGCCGACCTGTTGCACTGCACCGGTCTGCCCCTTTACCCCGACGACCTGCCGCTGCTGCCCTTTGACTAACAGGCTGCGATTCGCCGGCAAGTATTTGGCACCGCTGTCCCAAGCCTGCCGCAGTGTAAAATAATCGACGCCCTCGGTTTCAGCCTTAATAGGGCCATAGGGTGTGTTGCCGCCTGCATACTGTACGGTCAGCGGGTCGACCCGCTGCTTGCCGACTGTTCCGCCGCCGCCCACGAAGACCTGAAACTGATTGGTCTGATGGAAATGTGGCCGGGTCACAGAATGCGGCGGTTGCATGACCAGATAACCCTGCGGCACTTCCTCACCAGCTATATCCTGACCATAACCCGGTGTGCCGGGTTTCGGCGCCATGCCTATATATTCCCACCCCTTGTAAGGCTGATCGTCGACCATATAAGTCGCTTCGGTCAATTTTGCGGTATCAGTCCCGGTCGAGATGAGCATGACGATCCTTCATATGTAATAAGCGAGCAGACTATACTGCGCTGCAATCAAGGGGCCAAACGCAGGGGTATCTGGATGGAAATTGGGATCGATGTCGGTGTCTACGGCAGTCTAGCCACGGCAGAGAATATAACGGGCCTCGCCCGTTTCGCCGAGGAACGCAACTATCACTCGATTTGGCTGGCGGACCATGTGGTTTTCCCCGCCAACATAGAGTCACGCTATCCTTACAGCCCGACCGGCGCCTTCCCCGCGCCGGAAACCGATCCCCTGATGGAGCCAATCGCGACCATGGGTGTTCTTGCGGGCGCCACAAAGAACGTAATGATCGGCACCTCGGTCCTGGTCATGCCCTACCGTAACCCACTGCTGCTCGGCCGGATGCTCGCAACCATCGATAATTTCTCAAATGGTAGGGTAGTGCTTGGTGCAGGCAGCGGTTGGCTGGAAGAAGAGTTCAAGGCCCTCGACACACGGGACTTCGTGAACCGTGGTCCAGTGACCGACGAATGCCTAGAGATCTTCAAGGCAGTGTGCGGCGGTGGAGCGGTTGAATATCAAGGCGAACATTATCAGTTCGAGGCGATGCAATGCTATCCGGCCTCCGTGCAAAGGCCGCATCCACCAATTCTAATCGGCGGCATCTCCAACCGCGCCCTGCGTCGCGTAGCCGAACACGGCAGCGGCTGGATGTCGGTATCGCTGGACCCGGACCGGATACCTGAACGTCTCGACCGACTCAATCAGCTCTGCAAAAAGAACGGCCGCACGCTGGACGATCTCTGGCTCGTTCACAAACTGTTCATTTCGATCGGCGAAGAACAGCGAGATGTCGGCGGTGGCCGCAAGCTCGGCACCGGTTCGGTGGAGACCGTCACCGACGATATCAAACGCTTCCAAGATTACGGCTACCGCTCCATTATATTCCGCTATCCAGGCTTTGACGCTGACGAGCAGACCCGCCAGTTCGATCTTCTGGCAGACAAGATCATGCCGCGGGTTTAAAGCGCTCGACGATCGATACGCTATCGCCCCGTTTCATCCACGACGCGCATGTTTAAGTTATTGCAAGCACACCATTTCCGTTGATGGTGCCAGTGCGTCCGCAAAACTCGTCACTCATCATGGCACCAACCGTGTCGAGATCCGTGACATTGGCCCAGGTGCGGCGGCCGTCATCCAGCAGGCAAGCAGCGTGTGCTTTCTCCGGGCTTCCAGCCGCGTCATACATCACCACATAGGATTCCACTGTAGCGCTACCGTCATGGTCCACTGCAACGTCGCGACGCGGCATGGCATCGACTTCCGACTGTAGGTTCGCCCAGGCAAAAGGTTTCTCAGGGGGCGTGGTCGAATAGATACACAGAGCGTGTTTTGTCAGCAGACCACCATTGGCAGTCACCAAACCAATGCTGCCAGGCGTCTCGCGCATCAGGTCTACCGTGCGCGCAACGGAGTGCATGACGTAGTTGTTGAGTGGCCCGCCGGCGAAGGTTAGTCCGCCAGTGACGGTCAGTTCGCGGTTCTGTTCCAGGCCGATCTCGTTCGCCGACACCTGGACGGCCGCAGGGAAGCAGCTGTAGAGATCTACTGTATCGAGATCATCCCCGCTGAAGCCGGTCAGCTCGAATAGCTTACGCGAAGCCAGACGGATCGCCGGTGAGGAGTAGAGATTGTCGCGCTCGGATACGTAAAGATGATCCCAAGCCTCCGTCCCAGCATGCGGATAGACCCAGCGATCCTCTGGAATACCGAGTTCGCGCGCCTTTCCGACCGAAGTCAAGATCAGGGCTGCGCCCTGGTCAACGCTGTTATTGGAATTCATCAGCTTCGTATAGGGGTAGGAGATCGCCCGGTTTGCCGGAGACGGAGTACGGATTTCCTCTGCACTGATCTGTTTGCGGATCCAGGCATTGGGATTGTTCACCGCGACCTTATTGAAACCCGCCCACAATTCCGACACCCGCTTCAGATGCCCCTCGACGGACTCTCCGCTGGCGTGCCGCAATGCCGTCTCGAACATCGGATAGAACTGGATCGGCAATTGTATGCCGCGCTTCATTTCCGCCTCGTGGCGCGTCACTTTGCTACTGCCGAGAAACATCTCCGGCGTGTCGCCATCATCCACCGTCGTCGGGTTGGCACCAGGCTCTCTCGTCACTGGGTTCCAGGCAAGCTCCAAACCGGCCTTGCGCGCTCGCGCCTGAGTACGGCCGCACTCTCCGCCGGTGACAATGACGATCTCGCGTTTACCGGACTGAATGTCAAGAAAACTGCGATTGGTCATTGCCTGCACATAATTACCTCCGAGCGATGTTAACCCAGTTTCCGCGCCGCTGGCACCGATCCGCTCGGCGACCTGACGCGCCGGGTTGCCATAGCCCCAGATACCGCGGATCACCCGCACTGAGTCCGCTACTTGCAGGATTTCAGGGCTACAGCAATCCACCGCCGCCTTTTTAACCGCCTCGATCATCAGTTCAATCGGTTCACGCGCAGCGGTGGGGTCATCCTCTCGCTGTTCCACTTGTGCGACGCCGACGATGATCGGAGCCCGGTCGTCCATTCTCATCTGTTAGTCCTTTTCTTAGTCATAATCCTTATGAGCAGCAGCCCAGGAGTAGTTTTAGTCAATGTTTCTCGGAGAGGGAAACCATCTGCGATTCCGATAGAAGTTCGGCTTTCTCAAGTAATTGGTCGAGCAGGATGGCGACAGAAGCAGCGTAGTCGAAGCCCAAGAAATTCGCCGCAGACAGATTGAAAAAGACTTCAATCAAGTCGCCCTGATTGTCCGCTTCCTCAAGCGCCTTATGTAAATTTTCGAAGTAGTATGCCTGCTCCAACTGCCCCTCTTTTTCCGTCAAAGCGATCATTTGCACTAGGATCGGCGACAGATCCTGGCGTGCGTAGGCCATCGCGTCAAAGCTGGCATCTGAGGAAGACATCAAGCAGACAGTCCTGAAATCCTGTATGCACGCGCCGCCGCACCGGCGAACAAATTGATTTTTTCTTGCTCGGAATAATCAGCGGCGATCCGTTTGAAGGCGTTCCAGCAGACTTGATAGCTACACCAGCGCTTTTGCACAGGGAAGTTAGACTCAAACATCGATCGCGCCGGCGTAAACGCCTCTATGCAGGTCTCAATCCATGGTCGCCAGGCGGCCGCCACTTCCTCCGAACCTGGGGGTAGACTGCGATCACCCTCGTAATCCGGCATACGGATTGGCAGTGCGCCAAGCTTCACGAAGACGTTCTCCCGCTCGCCCACGCGAAGGATCTTCTCGCGCCAATCCTTGAAGACTTCGTCACGCTTGCCGCGATAGGGACCGCCCAGGATCGGTGTTCCCACATGGTTCAGAACAATTGTTAGCTCTGGCGTCGCATCGGCTAATTCGGCGACTTCGTCGAGTTGCGGGTGATACAGCCAGCTATCGAGCTCCAGNCCCATACGCGCCAGAACAGCCGCAGCATCCTTAGTCCGCCTGTCAACAAGAAGNCCGGCATCGGATGCAACGTTGCGAATTTTCTCATGCGCATCCCATCCGGTAGAATAACGNACTCCNCGAAAGCGGCCGCCTGATGAGGTAANATGCTTTTCAAGAANCGGCTCAACCGAATCGCCCAATGNCATGTCAACATTGCCAAACATAACCTGGCAGGCCCTTGNCGGCCCGAATTCCCCNCTAGCACTCATNGCGGCCTGTCCGGTCACGAATTCGGTCTCGCCCAGTGCGCGCTCTTCTTCCGGACCGTCCTGCCGGTACATGGAATGGCACTCAGCGAAGACAGTCGCAACGATTTTGTGCCCACTCGAAATATCGGCCGCGAGTTCCGGTATCAGATAACTGTAGCCGGCACGCAACCATAAATGGTGATGCGGATCGACAACCGGGATACCTGGCTCCAAAACTGGCTCGTCTAGCTTTTCCAGCCATTCGTCATCAGGTCCAATTTGACCCGTATTTGCCGCCATCGAATTCTCCCCGCAACATAAGCCACGATGTTAGACCGGTGCGCCCACGCATGCGACACTTGCAGCGTAACGTAATTGAGGAACATAAATGGATGTAAAGTTCTCGCAGGAAGACGAAGCCTTTCGCGGCAAGATCAGGGCCTTTCTTAACGTATCCCTGACTGAAGGGCTGCGCGATGCGGCACGCAAAAGGACTAGCCTTTGGCAGGACATCAAGTCATCCATGTCATGGCAGCAGATCCTGCACGAGAAGGGATGGGCCGCCCCGGACTGGCCAATCGAATATGGCGGTACTGGCTGGTCTCTAGTCCAGCGCTACATCTTTGCCCAGGAATGCGTGCGCGCCGAGGCGCCCGCGCTGATCCCAATGAGCCTGCGAATGTGTGGACCGATGTTGATAGGCTATGGCACAGAAAAACAGAAGGCCCACTATCTACCGCGGATCCTAAGCGGCAAAGATATCTGGTGCCAAGGCTACTCCGAACCCGGTTCGGGCTCCGACCTCGCCTCGTTACAAACCCGAGCCGTCGCCAACGGTGACGACTACATCGTTAACGGTACCAAAATTTGGACCAGCTACGCGCAACACGCAAATATGATGTTCGCCCTAGTCCGCACCAAGAACGACGGCAAAAAACAGGAGGGGATCAGCTTCCTCTTGATCGACATGACCAGCCCCGGCATCACGGTCCGGCCAATCATAAACATCGCCGGAGTACACGAGCTGAACCAAGTCTTCTTCGAGAATGTTCGCGTGCCGATTATCAACCGTGTCGGCGAAGAAAATAGCGGCTGGACGGTGGCCAAATATCTACTCGAGTTCGAACGTTTTTCCATGGGATCGGTCGAACTTCGCCGCACCCTGGGACGCATCGAGGCGCTTGCCAAAACGACACGGGCAGATGGCGAAAGCTTGCGCGACGACTCAGATTTCGCCCGAGATCTAAAATATCTTCAGATTAAGGCGACGATGCTCGAGGCGTCCGAGCAGCGCGTCCTCGCCAATCTGAGTACTGGCAAGCCACCGGGCCCCGTTTCCTCTGCTCTGAATATCCAGAACGCCGAACTCCTACAGGAAACGGACATGCTTGGTGTCGAAGCGCTTGGCTATTACGCCAACCCCTACGAGCCCGAAGCGCTGGAAGGCGGCACGAACCGACCCCCGATCGCGCCGGAAAATGGCATCGCCTTCCTGCCGATGTATCTCAGCAATCGCATGAAATCAATCGCTGGTGGCTCTTCGGAAATTCAGCGCAATATTGTAGCGAAGGCGATCCTGCAGTTGTAGGCGCAGTCTGTCACCCCAGACTTGACCCAGGATCCAAATGCGCACGTTCGCATCTCAAGTCTGGACCTCAGCTCAACGTCCTGGCTATCAAGATCGAGTGACGTCTATCAATCAGGCTTTGCACAGGGCTCAGTGCCCATATCTGCGGGAATTGAGACCTCCAGAATTTGAAATTCCTCCGATGTCGCCGTCTCGTTGTGCGGCGTATCGCCCGGGATGAATATCGAATCACCGGCCACAATTCGCTCCTTGCGGTTGCCGGCGAATTCGAGGTCGACCCAGCCTTCCAGGATGTAGACAAACTGTCCTTCGCAGAGGTGCACATGCCAGCCAGTCTCTTCGGACAGGCCCTGCGTCGCGATGGTCACCTGCGCCCGCATTTTGCCCTCGGTCGCCTTGGTGACGCCAAGTTCACGATAGGAAAAGAACTCCCGACGACCCTTCACCAATTCCGGATTATCGGCCCGCGCGATGACCACTTCATTCGCTTTATCCATTACATCGATACTCATAACCCTCTCCCCCTCAATTAAATGTATTTATCTATTCAGTGGCCTGTCCCTGCTGGGCGCCCTGATAGTAAATTTTCCGTTGCTCTGCGTCGGCCTTCTGATGCAAAGCCACAGCTACCGGGTCGAAATCGCAGCTCGGCTCGGGCTCCAGTTCGAAATTTCCGCACGTATCGATGCCACGAACAAGCGACGCACAGTCCCAATCCGCGAGCGTTTGTCTTGCAGTAGGCGGGATGTAGCGTATGCCGATGCCTATGCGGCGATCGATACTGCGGTTCTTATACGAGGCATGCGCCAGCCGATAGTCGAACAGAGCGACCTCACCCGGCTGTAGTTCCAACTTTACCGCCTTCGTTTCATCTACATCCATGATCGTCTGTCCTCTGGTCAGCATGTTATCCTTTTCCCAAGTATCTACATGCTCGAGTTTTGGACCGCGATGCGATCCCGGCAACAGGTGGATACAACCGTTCTCCTCTGTCGCCGGCGTGATAGCGAGCCAAGCGGAGACAAATCTGTCGCTCTCTACCCCCCAATAGTTGCTGTCTTGATGCCAAGAGACGTAGTTGACACTGTTCGGCTCCTTAATGAACCAATGCGTCGTCCAGCACAGGATATCCGGGCCTGTCAGCGGTTCAACCAAGTCCAGTAGCCGCGGATCACGCACCACTTCGGCTAGCCATTTAAAAAGTAGGTGGCTCTTAAAACGATAAGAACCTTGAAAAGGATCACCAGGCCTTTTTCTGTCCTCACGGAAAACCGGTCCACGCTTTGCTTCAAGCAACTCGATCGCGTCGCGAAGTTTCGCCGCCTCTTCGGTTGAGAAAACACGGATCGGCGAAACGAAGCCATCCTCGCGATACTGATTAATCTTGGCGGTGTCCAACAGGGCGCTCATGATGCCCTCCCCTCCGTACTGCCATAGACAGAGTGTAAGCGGCTATCGGTTCCTTCTGCAACGTGTCACAGCGTATGATTAGTAAAAGTGTGGGAGGCAAGATGAGCAATATCTCTGGTGAATTCGTGACGATGATGGCACGGATCTGGCATCGCTTTAGTTTGCCGCAGGGCGACGCGGCACTACTGGCCGAAATGCTCGCACCGATGGAAACCGCCGGTGAAGAAGTGGCGGAGAACCTGCAGTTCGATATGGAACCGTCCGATTTCGACCGCGCCTTGGAAGAACTCGCTCCGCCGATCGACGAGCGATGAGTGACAACCTGTCAACGCTTGACCTGTGCTCCCTCGCAAGCCGGGTCCGTAGCCGCGAAATTTCCGCAGAGGAGGTTACACTAACAGCCATAGCGCGAGCCGAGGCGCTACAACTCACCCTAAATGCTTTTATTCGGCTGGAAGCCGATACCGCGTTGGCACAAGCACGCGCGATCGATGCACGTATCGCCAAAGGGGAAATTGTTGGCCCGCTGGCGGGCGTCCCACTCGCCCATAAAGACATGTTCTACCGCGACGGCATGCCAACAACATGCGGCTCGAAAATCCGAGCCGATTTCGTCGCCAATCGAACCTCGACTGCCCTGGCGCGTCTTGCGGAGGCCGATGCTATCGATCTCGGCGGGCTTAATATGTCAGAATTCGCCGTCGGACCGATTGGCAACAATGTCCACTATGGCGATTGTCGCAATCCCTGGAACCCAGAGCACGCACCTGGCGGCTCATCCAGCGGTTCTGCGGCGTCAGTCGCAGCGCGGATCGTTTTTGGCGCGCTAGGCTCCGATACGGGCGGCTCTATCCGCATCCCTTCTGCTATGTCCGGCGTCGTAGGATTAAAGCCAACGCAGAACCGAGTAAGCCGCTACGGGCTGATGCCCCTATCTTTCTCCTTCGATACAAGCGGCCCCCTGACCCGAACAGTTCGAGATGCAGCCCGTCTTCTCGATACAATCGCCGGATACGATCCAAACGACCCGACCTCAAGCCGTCGGCCAGGAATTGGCTGCGAAGCGGCCTGCGACCGCCCCCTCGACGGACTACGCCTTGGCATTCCCACTAGTTATTTTTTCGACGATCTGGACCCAGAAGTTGCCTCCGCACTCGAGGCCGCGCAGAAAGCCTTCCGAGACATAGGCGTTCAGCTGCGGTCCGTTCCCGTCCCCAGCCATAACGAAATCAACCTGATCTGGGCCGCAGCGCTCTCTGCAGAAGCCGCGACGATCCACCGAAAATGGCTGCGCGAACGCCCGGGTGATTACGGGCCGATGGTGCGCCGCCGCATCGAGTTTGGCTTGTACCAGCCAGCAACCCGTTATCTGGAGGCTCTCTCATTGCGCGAAACATTTCTGCGCGACTACTGCGCTACCGCCTTCGAGGATTGCGATGTTCTACTGACCCCGACCATGCCAGTTACAGCCCCACGCCTAGATGAAGTAGATGTTTCCGACGGCAAAGGCATGACAGATCTGGTCCTCAAGGTCTCACGCAACACACGGCCTATCAGCTATCTCGGCCTCCCGGCCCTAAGCGTGCCATGCGGTTTCAATGAAGCGGGCTTGCCCATGGCCATACAGCTCATTGGCCGGCCCTTCGGAGAAGCGCAACTCTGCCAGCTCGGTCACGCGTATCAAAAAGTGACCGATTGGCACACGCACATTCCAACGTTGGCCAAATCGTAAAGGTGATTGGCAAATTCGGTATTGCGATACTTTTGAGTTCGTCGCCGCCCCTCCATGACCCTATCCGCTTTAAGGGACGAAAGAACCTCCTCAAAGCCCAACCATTAATTCCTTTCCCCTTGATGGTATAACGCTAGCATAGGGGTCGAGCCGCTTCTTTCCGTAGAGGAAAACCTCATTGAGGAACCACTCCATGTATCAGGACCTCAGCACCCACCCTGCCTGGATGGAATTCGATCTCAACGCACTGGCAGCGAACTACGACGAATTGATGAGACAGGTCGGGCCGGGCATAAAAATGATTGCCTCATTGAAGGCGAACGCCTACGGCCACGGCTCGCTGGAAACCGCCAAAATCCTGGCGAGCCGGGGAGTTTTTGCACTCTCCACGGGATCGTTTCGCGACGCCGTAGAAATCCGCGAGGCCGGGGTGACTACACCTATTCTGATGTTTGGCGGTAATTTGCCAGAGGCGGCCGAGCGATATCTTGAATACGACCTAATCCCCACCGTCTACAACATGGAAACCGCACACGCAGTTTCGGAGGCAGCCACGTCAACGGCGCCTGTCTATATCAAAGTCGATGCGGGCATGGGGCGTCTCGGGATCAACCTTAGCAGCGCCGAGGATTTTATCCGCGAGATCTCGACCTTTAATAACATCAAGATCGAAGGCATCTATACACACCTCTCTTTCAAAGATACTAAAGGTCAGGAATGGTCGCGCCGCGGTATCGAACGTTTCAACCGATTGAATGAACGGCTTCGCGAGGGCGGCCTCGATATTCCGGTGACCCAGGCAGTGGCCAGTGCGAATTTGATGGTCGGCCATATGGACAGCAGCAATGCTATCTGCCCCGGCGCGCTTTTATACGGCCTCAACGCAGTTAATCCGGACCTCGCACAAATCGAACCGTTCCGACCTGTACTCAAAGCAATCAAAGCGCGCTTGATCCATATTGGCACGTTTTCCGACGACCCAGCCTTGAAAGAAGGTGGCTACCACACAATTCGGAAAAGCGACCGGACCGGTGTCGTCCCTCTCGGTCTTTATGACGGCTACCGCAAGCCGCAGGATGGCGTACCTGCCGCCGTGTTGCACAATGGCAAACGCTGCCCGGTGCTCGGCGTTTCGTTGGAACATCTCACCTTCGATCTGCTAGGCAGTAAGGCAGCCAAGGTTGGCGACGAGGTCACCGTGCTTGGCTCCGATGGCAACGATGAAATTACCCTCGCCGAGATGGCTAGCTGGCAGGGCACCGGTCTCAACGACCTGCTGATGAATTTCGCCGGACGATTGCCAAGAAAGTATAGCGGCAGCTAGCACTCAATAATGAGGCGGAGGAGGATCCTGTGCTTCGTTGGCTTCCGCAGTCTGCTCGATCGTCTGCACCTTCGCATCCAGACGCGCCAACTTTTCGTTCAGAGCTTTAATTTCGTTCCACTGTTCCAAGATTACCTGGTTAAGATCATCAATTGTGCTGTCCTGGTGCGCGATATGCGCTTCCAGTTCGTTAAGCCGTAGGCTTGTGTCCGTATCGTCGGTCATGTCCTAACCTTGCATAAACCGGTCCCTGGGGAAATCATTGGTGACACATTGGTAAAGGGGAGGTCGAATGCAACCGGATTACGTCGTTGTCGGAGCCGGGTCGGCGGGCTGCGCTGTCGCCTGTCGCCTAGTCGAGGGCGGTTCTACGGTCGCGTTGCTCGAGGCTGGACCGAAAGACACTAATTGGCGCATCCATGTACCAGCCGCTTTGCGCCCTCTCCTCAAAGACCCATCCGTCAACTGGAACTACCAAGCAGAACCTGTGGCGAGTTCAGCGGGCCGTTCGATCAGCCTACCGCGCGGCATGGTGCTGGGCGGCTCGAGTTCTATCAACGGCATGTTGTATGTAAGGGGCAACGCAGCTGACTATGACGGTTGGGCCCAACGAGGTTGCATCGGTTGGTCCTATGACGACGTCCTACCCCTATTTCAGAAATCCGAGACCTACAAGCAAGGTGGCGACGCCACCTATCGAGGTGGCAACGGGCCGCTGCAGGTCGAGGATTACCGAACCATCCTGCCCCTTACACACACATTCGTTAAAGCCGCGCAGCAGGCTGGGTTCCCGCTGACGCCAGATTACAACGGCGACTTGCAGGAAGGCGTCGGCTATTCGCAGATGACGCGGCGTGGACGCTTTCGTGGTTCGACTGCTCAAACCTATCTGCGAGCAATGCGTGACAACCCAAAGCTACAGGTTCTTACCGGCGCAAAAGCTGGGCCGCTGATCTTTGAGGACCGAAAATGTATTGGCATCACGTATCGGCAGGGTGGGCAGAACAAAGAAATTCGACCTGGACGCGAGGTCGTACTATGCGGTGGCGCCTACAATTCACCGCAGTTACTGCAAATTTCTGGGATCGGCCCGGCCGCGCATTTGCAATCGATTGGTGTCGCGGTTCGGCATGACCTGCCCGGTGTCGGCTCGAACCTCGCGGATCATTTCGGGGCCCGGTTAAAGCACCGGGTCCGTGGTACAACCATGAACCAACTCTCCCGCTTCCCACATGTGGTGCCAGAGATCGCTAAGTTCTTTCTTTTTGGCAACGGCGCGCTAACATTTGGTGTCACCAGCGCCATAGTTTTTTGCCGAAGCCGTGAGGGTTTAGCAAGCCCTGATTTACAACTATCCTTCACCCCAGCGACCCCCGTTGATATGGGACAGGGTGATTTGGAGAAAGAACCGGGTATCCAAGTTACCGCCATCCCTGTCCGTGCGGAAAGCCGCGGCACGGTGATGGCACGTACCGGCAATCCAGACGATGCCCCTTCCATATCGCCTAACTACCTTGGCGACGAAAACGACGCGAACGTGTTGGTTTCAGGGGTAGAGATCACAAGGCGCATACTGGAACAGCCGGCAATGGCGGCAGTCAGTCTGGGCGAGTACATGCCAGGGCCGGAGGTCACCAGCCGCGACGAAATCATGCAGTTCACTCGTGAGACCGGAGGCACAATCCACCACCCAGTAGGCACCTGTAAAATGGGAGACGACCCAGCCTCCGTGGTCGATCCCCGTCTAAAAGTGCATGGTCTCGAGGGATTGCGCGTGGCCGACGCATCAATCATGCCAACCCTGACCACCGGTAACACGAATGCGCCAACAATTATGATCGGTGAGAAATGCGCCGCTATGATCTTGGAGGATCAGTCGACCGCCTAATAGGAGTGCCGCCGGTGAAAATTGAACCATTAAGTGATATTCTGGGCGCCGCGGTTAGTGGCCTTGACCTCACTAATGCCGTCGACAACGATGACGCAGCAACATTACACGAGGCGCTGAAAGAACATCTAGTTTTATGTATTCGCGGCCAACAACTAGCCCCCCCCGCCTTTGCAAAAGCCGCCCGTCTGTTTGGACCACTGAAGAAATTTATAACTCGCCGCGACCGTATCGATAGTACGCCAGAAGTCTCAATTGTCTCCAACCGCCCCCCTTCGTTGGAAGGCAAACCACTGGTCCAGGCTAAGTACTGGCACACTGATGACAGCTATCTCGCCAAACCTGCGACCCTTACCTTGCTCCACGCGAAAATCCTTCCAAAAACAGGTGGCGATACTGAGTTTATTAACTGTTACAACATTTTGCGCGACCTTCCTAACACAATGAAGGAACGCATAAAGGGACTGCGTGCGGTGCATAAATACCGGAGCCGCCGCAATAAGTCATGGGTGGCCAAACGCTCTCCCGAGGAAGAGGCGGAAACACCACCGGTTGACCATCCATTGATCCGTACTCATCCGGAAAGTGGCCGTCAGTCGCTATACATCAACCCCAACCGAATTGACCATATACTCGGTTGGAGCGAAGCGGACAGCGACGAACTGCTCGACGAACTATACGACTTCGCGTTCCAGTCGCAGTTCCAGTACCGGCACAGCTACGAAGCGGGCGACCTTATAATATGGGACAACCGTTGCACCATGCACCGCGCAAACGCGGACTACGATATTAACCAGCTCCGCGTTATGCACCGGACCTTCTTGGAAGGTGAGGTACCCATCTAAAAATATTCAGGACCCAAACAACATCGAGCGAGGGAAGCATGGATCAACTAGCAGGCAAAGTGGCAATGATAACCGGCGCGGCATCGGGGATTGGACAGAAGACAGCACAATTGATGGCGAACAAGGGCGCGACGGTCGTTCTTACGGATATCCGAGATGTCGAAGGGGAGAATTCTGCGGCGGCGATCGGCAGCGCAGCAAGCTATATATCGCTCGACGTGACCCAGGAAGAGGCGTGGAAAGGGACTATCAATACTGTGATGGAGGCGCACGGGCACCTCGATATTTTGGTCAACAATGCGGGAATACCCGGGGCCGGTATCAAATTGGAAGACATGGAAATGGAAACGTGGCGGCAATGCATCGCAATCTGCCTCGACGGAGTATTTCTGGGAATAAAATACGGCATCCGTGCCATGAAACAGGGATCCGGTGGATCGATCATCAATATTTCGTCTATCGCTGGGAAGATTGGGATCCCGACATCGGGCAACTATTGCGCAGCAAAGGGTGGCGTGAAACTGCTGACCAAGACGGCAGCCCTGGAATGCGCCAATACCGACCCGGTAGTAAGGGTTAACTCTGTGCATCCTGGCTTCATCGAGACCGACCTATTAGCCGGCGCAATCCAGCATCGCGGTCCCTGGTTCCGACAGTATATCGAGGATACTGTTCCGATGGCGAAACTTGGCGAGACGGCGGATATCGCCGAAGGCATCGTCTATCTGGCAAGTGACGCGGCGAAGTTTGTCACTGGCTCTGAACTAGTTATCGATGGGGGGTTTCTGGCACGCTGACCCAGAACCGTGGCACACTAGTTGCGCCACAATGTAGGAAACAAACGACGATGGAACTTCGACCGCTTTCTAAGGCGATCGGTGCCGAGGTACTTGGCGTGGATCTCGCGGCGTCACTCAGTGATGAAGTCATCTCCGACATACGGGCGGCCTGGCTAGAGCACAACATCCTGCTATTCCGCGGCGTGAACTGGACACCAGCACAACATGTCGCCTTTACCCGACGTTTTGGTGATCTGCACATCATGCCTGGCTTAGGGCACAAAAACCCGACAAACCACCCAGATCACCCCGAGATCATGGTCGTCTCTAACGTCAAACGGAACGGCACGCCTATCGGACTACGGCGCGCCGGCTGGGGTTGGCATAGCGATGGTGAAGACAAGAGGCTACCTAATATGGGTTCGCTACTGCACGCACTGAAAGTGCCACCTGACCGCGGCGACACAGCCTTCGCGAACACATATAAGGCCTATGAAGCCCTCGACCCAGAAACTCGGGAAAGAATTGAAGGCAAGCTCGGCCGTTTCAGCCGTAAGGAGCGGCACAATCACAACTATCCAAACCTGCCGGCGCTCACCGAGGTCGAGAAAGCTGGTCGGCCTGACGTTTGGCACCCAGTCACACGCACCCACCCAGAGACCGGCCGCACAGCGCTGTTTATTGGCCGATGGGCGGTAGAGATCGAGGGCATTCCTAAGGAGGAAGGCGAACCGCTTATCGAAGCGCTTACGAAGCACGCAGTTAAGTCAGATTTCACCTACACCCATCATTGGCAAGCCGGCGACGCCATCCTCTGGGACAATCGTTGCACCCAGCATTGCGCCCTGCCCTTTGACGACGAAAATTACGAGCGACACATGCAGCGCACGACCTTGGAAGGCGACACGCCGTTCTACCAGGTGCCCGGTGGGGGTCGGCTGAAAAGCTACGTGACCTAGATTTCGACCCTCTCCCCAAACTTGGCAACCGCGTCCTCGGACAGAGTGAGGCCAAGCCCCGGCGCATCGTTTAGAGTGACCCAACCATCAGCGATCTTGGGTGGATTTTCGAACAGTTCGGCCTGCAGCGGGTCTCGTTCAGGGTCAGTAAAACTTTCGACATAGCAACCCGCCGGCGTAGAAGCCACCAGTTGTGCGTGAATGAAGCAGTCATGATGTGGTGTCACCTGGACATGGTTAAGCTCGCACAGCGCGGCCATCTTGCGCCCTTCAGTGAAGCCGCCGAACATCGTACAGTCGAACTGCAAGATCGATATCGCCTGCTCCTCCAGCAACGACCGACAGCCATAGCTTGTAAGTTCGCTCTCGCCGGCTGACAGTGGAATACGAGTACGCTGCGCTAGCAGCTTAAGTTCGCGGCGATCATCATGCCAACGCACTGGTTCTTCCAACCATAGCGGGTTAAGCGCCTCCATCAACTGTGCCGCCTCAATCGCCATATCCAGGTCCCAAGCACGATTAACGTCGACCATTAGCTGCTTGTCGTCGCCAATCACCTCGCGAACCAATGCTAGGCGCTCCATATCTTCGACAAGGGTCAATCCGCCGACTTTCGCCTTAAACCCGTTGTGGCCCTGCGCTTTCAGGGTTTCCATCTCGTCGCGCAGTTCGGCAAGGTCCTTACCGTCGCGATAGTAGGCACAAGTCACATAGCATGGGATCTTGTCACGATAGCCGCCGAACAGCTTGTAAAGGGGTAAGCCAGCGACCTTGCCCATAATGTCCCAGCAGGCGAGATCGACCGCTGCCGCGATGCGGATCAGCGCTTCACGCCCCCAACCTTTCTCATGCGCCAGTCGCTGCGCAGTGAGACCGAAGAGCCTCTCGTAGAGGCGCTCTGGCGCTGTCGCATCGGCACCGAGGATTTGTTCAGCGATACCACTTTTGAAGGCGTTTACCGGCGCCTCGATCCCGGAATAACAGGTAGCCAGACCGAACCCCTCGATCCCATCCTCAGTGCGTAGCCGCACCAGAATCTCATTCGCCGTTGGTACAATGAAGTGGCTGACCCAATGCGGCCGTCCGCCGTCCGGACCGCGAAGAACGAAGACGTCAAGATTGGTGATTTTCATTAAATTCTCCGGAAAATGAACTCGCGCCTAAACCGGTCGGTCCCCCTGCAACATCACCCGATACAAGTACCGCGTCTGGGTGTCGTGGTCATAGTCGCCGTTGGCCTTATGCAGTAGGCAGCGATTGTCCCACATCACAAGGTCACCGGTCCGCCATTTATGGCGGTACTGAAATCTTTCCTGCGTCGCGTGCAACAGGAGTTCGTTCAGTAGGTCGAGCGCGTCTGCCTCTTCCATGCCGTCGATCGCATCGATGCGGATTGGATTGATGTAGATCGACTTTCGTCCGCTCTCCGGGTGAGTACGAACGATCGGATGATAGACCGCGTCAGGCACCTTTTCCTTCGCCTCGCCGGTCAGGCCCATCAGCTTCCGGGCGCTGTGCTTACTCTGATAGACATGCATCGCTTTAAGGTCAGCGATGCGGTCCTTGGTCGTATCCGGCAGTCCGTCAAAAGCAGCAGCCATATTGACAAATTGTGTGTCGCCGCCACTCTTCGGCAGTTCAATCGCCAATAGCAAGGTCGCCTTCGGTGGCGTTTCGGAATTGGAATGATCGGTGTGGTATCCTGCGCCTGGGATGTAGCGGGTACCATCAGGATACCGATCCTTGTTCGATAGGTAATGGATTTCCGGACACTCGGGCAAAGAAAAGCGCGTATTGTGCTGCTGGAAAATTTCACCAAAATTCTGCACACCATCGCGCAGTTGTGATGCCGTCAGATTTTGTTCCCGGATCACCAGCACTGAGCGTTCCACGAACGCTTTATTAAGCCTGTTTTTAGTCTCCACATCGAGCGGACGCGACAGGTCGACGCCCCGTGCCTCGACCCCTGTGTTATCCGATAGCAGCGACAATTCCAACGTTATGATCTCCTAACCCATATAAAACGGACGGCCAGAATCGCGCAGCCACATACGCACTAAATGGCGGCGACGCTCCGGTTCTGGCCAATCGCGGAACGCGGTGCGACGGTGGGCGAGCCGCTTGTTGTTGGCGATTTGAATCTGACCACGTTCGAATGTGAAATCCTTACCGAGCCCGGATCGCTCCGACACCTCCTGCAACGCACGGATCGCTTCTCTCGTTTCGTCATCCATCTTAATACCCCGCATCTCGTAACAATGCTCCACCCGACGCGGATTGAAGTAGGCATTGATGCGATCGCCGTCAGCTTCGAAGACCGGCTTGTACGACCAACGCTGATCGGCTGGTGCGTGCTCACCTTGTCGGTCGTAGTAGAAGGGTTGGTATAACCGCGGTAACAGGGTAGGGAAATCTTCGAGCAACAGATTGTAAACGGTCTCCAGACTAATCAGACCGCTCAATCCACCCTTCTTTGCCGTCTGAAGGCAAAGCAAACCAACAAAGTCCGGCGGTAGATTAAAGGTATTATCGCAATGATAGCTTTGCCCGCCATTTGTCTTGGATGACCTAATACCGCTACCGGCAGTCGATTTTTTACCAGTATCCAGTACGTCGTAGACCATCGTACCGCTCCAAGCCTGTGCCACCGGCCGGCCAGTCATGGACATTAACAGCCAGTACAACTTTTTCGAGATATCACTGTCGAGGCGATCGACGGGCAGCCGGTCCACCACGGCAAAACCAATGCCATTTTCCAAATGGTCACGAACGCGGGCCATAGTCACCTCGCAAGCAGGCATCTCGACATCGCTGACTTTAAGCGCCTCGATTGGCAGCGGATTATTAGTCAGATCCTTTGCCGCCTGATCGATTTCGGCCAGGCAAACGGCATCAAGTTCAACCAAACCGTCATTCTCTAACAAGGTCTCAGCCCGCCATGTTGCCGGGCTATCGATGGGGGTTTCCCACATCGCCGTCATATCATGCCCTAACTATTCGTTTTCGGTTGTCTAAATAATAAGGGTCGGCTTAGAAAAACACGACCCCAACCACTGAACCGATTATTAAGATGCCCAGTACCGTGCGGCGAAACAGTATCTCGTCTATACCGCGAACCAGGCGACTGCCCGCGTAGATCGCGCCAAAATAAAATGGCGACAAAATAAACACGCGCCACAACTCCGTTTCGGTAACCACGCCGCTAAAAATCAGTATCGCGACCAGTACCCACCCACTAAAAAAACTCCACAGGATCGCGTTCGCTCGGCTGGCTTTGGCATTATCCGGCCCTGCATAGAGGACCAAAGCTACGATCGCACCTACATAGGCAGCGCTCAGAAAGCCCCCGCTTATCAGGCCAACGCCTGCTAGTGCCAAGGGCCCTAGCGGCCGGACGTAGCGCCATCCAAACAACATCGCCGTTGCGGCCCCGATCACCGCGTAGATTATCACTTTTTTCATGATTTCGGGATCTGCAATAAGCAGGAGGTAACTGCCAAAAGGAATAGCGACAAGGCTACCGAGAATTAAAGGCAGACTGATCCGCATAGAGCCGCGCCGCAGAGCTTCCGGCATCAAAAGGCAAATACCTGCCATGTCGACCAAGAGCACCGTCACAATCCCGGTGACCGGTCCGAACAAGATAGTTAGAACCGGAAGCATGATCAGCGCACCGGCGAAGCCTGAATAACCACGAACGACACCGCCAACAATGGCTGCTGCAAGTGCTATCGAAAGAGAAATCGGATCCGGCATGGAGGAGCGGCTGAGGACTGGTTCGTATCTCTAACTAAGTCCCTTGCGTTTCTCACTTGCCAATCGAACGGCGTGAAGGATTTCTGGGTAAGCGCCACAACGGCATAAATTGCCGGACAAATAATGCTTTGCCGTTTCCTCATCCGGGTCCGGGTTTTCATCAAGAAGTTTTTTGGTCATCAAGACGAAACCAGGAGTGCAGTATCCGCATTGAAAGGCGCCGGTTTCGATGAATGCTTCCTGCTCCGGGCTCAACTTGTCGCCATCGGCCAATCCTTCAACGGTCAGAATATCCGATCCATCGGCGAAGGCCGCGAGCGACAAACAGCTGGTCACCGCCTCACCATCGATTAGCACAGTGCAACAGCCGCAAAGCCCTTGCCCGCAACTTTCTCGTGCGCCGAACAAGCCAAATTCTTCCTGAAGGACTTCAGTCAGGTTTTGGTGGGTGCCGATGTCCGCTGACACTGAGCAGCCGTTCAGCTTGAAGTTGATCGTTCGCCGGTTCATCTCACTTATCCTCCAAAGGTGTACCAGCTTTCGCGCGCAAAGCGCGGAATATGGCCTCAGCGGTAATTGGCATTTCCGTTATCCGCACACCAACCGCATCCTCTATTGCATTCGCGACGGCCGGAGACACGCCGAAGGTCCCTGACTCCCCTGCCCCTTTTGCGCCAAACGGGCCACTATGCTGCTCCGCCTCAATTGCGCCGTTTTCCATCTGCACAGGCATATCGAACATGCCGGGCACTTTGTAATCCGCAAGCGACGGGTTGGTTATCTGACCATCCTCTATGATCATCCGCTCCGTCGTGGTGAAGCCAAGCTGCATAACCGCGGCGCCAGATATCTGGGTCTCGACGACGCCCGGATTGATCGGTTTTCCCACATCGCAGACATTGACCATTTTAAGGATCGTTAACTGCCCGGTCTCAGTATCCACTTCCACCTCCGCACCGGTCGCACCGATCATCCAAAATGGTGTCGCTTTCGAAGAAAGACCGGTCTCTGGATCAGTTGGTGCATAGTCCGGCTTATAGTTGGCGGTTCCGACGATGGTGCCGGCGCGCATCCCGAATTTTTTAATGAAAAGTTCCGGCAGCGGCGCATTCGAGCCCTCTGGCATGTCGACTTCTTCCGCCATAACTACCAACTTCTCCTTGGCGTCGGTCGCAGCGAGGCGCACCGCATGGCCCATATGATAGGTTGAGCGCGAGCCCAGGGTGGACATGTCGTAAGGCGTCACGTCGGTATCTGGATTGATAACGCGGATCATCTCAAGCGGAATATCGAGCACCTCTGAAGCGATTTGCGCCATCGCCGTATCCGAGCCCTGCCCCATGTCGACAGTGCTGCAATAAACGATAACGCTGCCGTCCGCATTGACGCTGACGATAGCGCTGGACGTGGTCGGCGAGATCGATGCCTTGAAACCGATTGCCACACCCCGACCGCGCCGCTTCGTGCCTTCCCCCCTGTCAATCGGACGGCTCCAGCTAAGTCGCCTCGCGGTTTCATCCAACACCTGTTCGAACTCACCATCCTCGATGATGGTGCCAACGGCTTGCGGCCGCCCATTGCGCAGAAT